>DASPHS010000155.1:0-12978 GCA_035629475.1 Saccharimonadales bacterium (SeqCode) | reverse complement strand
GGCGTGTCCGCCGGCCGCTGCCGCTTTAGGGAACAGACTTTGATCGGTCATGCCAGGCAGGGTATTGGTTTCTAAGATAACAACACGGCTCTCGGGGGTAACGATCATATCGGTGCGCGAGAGGTCACGGCAGCCAGTCAGCTGGTGGGCCTGTAGGGCAAGCTCCTGAGCCTTGGCATGCTGCTGCGATGTGATGTGGGTTGGTGGTGTAATTTCCTGGGTTTTGCCGTTGTACTTGTTCTCGTAATCAAACTCGCCATCAGCCGGTGGAATAATTTCAACGGCTGGCAGGACGGTCGTGCCCAGCACACCAACGGTTATTTCTATGCCTTCGATCAATTCTTCCAGGAGCATGCGCTGGTTGCGCGTAAAGCTTTGCTCGATAGCAGCCTTATCCGCTGCACTTGGATCGCGGACAATATGTGTATCTACGCTTGAACCCCCATCAAAGGGCTTGAGTACGAACGGCTTGCTGCAGAGCGGTGAGTCCCACATCGTTGCGAGGGTAACCATCTCGCCCGCAGGAACTGGTAGCCCATGCTCCTGGGCAAATGTCCGATACGCCCATTTATCAAAGCACAGCGCAGAGGCGTTGGCGTCAGCGCCCACACAGCGTACACCACTGGCCTCCAGGACGGCCTGTATGCTGCCATCTTCGCCACCTTTGCCATGGAGGGCAGGAAACACGACATCAATAGTGGAGCCCACGGCAATACCTTGGGCTGGGTCCGCAGTTTCGACCGTATGGCCTTTGCTGCGCAGGGCTTCGACTACGGCAGCGCCGGAGCGCAATGATACTTCACGTTCGGCGGACGTGCCGCCGGCTAGGACAAGAATTGTTGACATGCTGCTAGTATACAAGATTTTAACCACTGGCATTACTGAATTGTATCTGAGAAAATAGTACGAACATGAGGGGTATAGCGCGTAATGTACAGTGGCTGGTACGTCCGCAGTTTTTGGCGGGCTTTACGCTCCTGTGTCTTGTGGTCTGGGGTATGGGATTGCACGGCAGGCCCCAGCCACTGCCAGCCATTACGGTGGCTCCTTCGCAGGTCAAGGGCGCTATCGCACCGGCGTTTGCCGCTCGCCAGTCTCCCGATTGCGCTGTCGTGGCCTGCCTGGCGCTTACCTTTGACGATGGCCCCGATCGCCGCATTACACCACAAGTACTTGATACGCTCCAGCGGCAGCAGGTGCGCGCGACATTCTTCCTGATAGGCCGTGAAGTTCCAGGCAAGGAGGATATTGTCCGTCGTATGCACGCTGAGGGTCACGAAATCGGTAACCATAGCTACAATCATGCTGACTTTACCAAACTGACCCCGGAGGCTATGCAGGCTGAACTGCAATCCACCCAGCAGGTCATCGCCGGTGCCGGCGTGCCCGTGCCACGCATCTTCCGCCCACCCTACGGTGCGGTAACACCTGCCGTCCGGGCGCATGTGGGGCTGCCAATGATTCGCTGGGATATTGATACTGACGACTGGTTGAGTAAGGATCCGGCCAAAATAACAGAGCATCTTATACACGATACGCATCCTGGTGGCATCATCCTGATGCACGATAAATACCACGCCACTCTGGACGCTCTGGAGCCAGCCATCCAGGCTCTCAAGCAGCACTATCAGTTCGTTACTATCAGTGAACTGCAAGGCCTTTCGGCGGGCGATCAGGGGCAGTTTTTTGGACGCACCCCTTAACGGTGGTATACTACGTGCACATATGAGCAAGCAATTACTCACACTGCAACTCCTTTTGCTCCCCTAGGGGGATCATTTTTTCACGCATCAGTTATACTAAAAAATGAACGTCATCCTGAACTTGTTTCAGGACCCAAATCCATCTACGAGGAGTTATTTGTAATGAAACGCTACAATCCTAAAGAAATAGAGCCATTTTGGCAGCAGCACTGGGCTGACAGCAAAATCTATGAGGCAGAAGAACATGCCACCAAGCCGAAGAAGTATATTCTAGAATACTTCCCATACCCCAGCGGGGCGGCTATGCACGTCGGCCATGTCCGCAACTACACCATCGGTGATGCAATCGTTCGCTATAACCGCATGAATGGCTTCAATGTGCTGCACCCTATGGGCTGGGACGCCTTTGGCCTGCCTGCCGAAAACTACGCTATCAAAACCGGCGTGAGCCCCAAGACTGCCATCGTGCAGAACACCACCCGCTTCAAAGAACAGCTCACCCAAATGGGCTTTGGCTATGACTGGTCACGGGAATTCGCAAGTTCGGATACCGATTACTACCGCTGGACGCAGTGGTTCTTCCTGCTGCTGCATAAGCGCGGTTTAGCCTATCGCAAAGAGAGCAACCAATGGTGGTGTCCTATCGATAAGACCGTATTGGCCAACGAGCAAGTTGAGGACGGTAAATGCTGGCGCTGCGGTTCAGTCGTTGAAAAGAAGGCCCTGCCGCAGTGGTTCTTTAAGATTACCGACTACGCAGACCGCCTGGCGCAAGACCTTGATGGTGTTAACTGGACCGACAGCATCAAAAACATGCAGCGCAACTGGATCGGCCGCTCAGAGGGTGCTGAACTTACCTGGGAGGTCTGTGACGAGCAGGGAACAGGTGAGGGCTACACATTTAAGACCTTTACCACCCGCAAGGATACGATTCCTGGCGTGACATTTATCGTCGTCGCCCCAGAATCAGCAGAACTCGACAAGCTGACCGCCGATGACCACAAGGCCCGCGTGCACAGCTACCGCCAGGAAGTGCAGAGCATGACTGACATCGAGCGTCAGGAAGACAAAGAAAAGAGCGGTGTATTTACCGGCAAATACGCTAAAAATCCGTTCAATGGCAATCCGGTGCCAATATATGCTGCCAGCTACGTACTGGCCGGATATGGTACAGGCGTGGTAATGGGTATGGGCGGCCACGACGCCCGTGACCGCGAATTTGCGCTCAAGCACAAGATACCGATGGTCTTTACGACCGAAGTCCCTGAGCAGTACGGGGACATTACAAGTTCAGAAGTCTACAAGGGCGAAGGGGTGCAGATCAACAGTGGCGCGCCTTATGACGGTATGCCCAATAAACAAGCCGGCGACTTGATTTTTGAGCAGCTGGTGGCCGCAGGTAAGGGTGAAGCCAAGGTAAACTACAAAATCCGCGATTGGCTGATTAGCCGTCAACGGTACTGGGGGGCACCAATCCCTATGATTCACTGTCCCAAAGACGGCATCGTAGCCGTACCCGAAGACCAATTGCCGGTAGTCCTGCCGGATTTGACCAGCTTTGAACCATCCGGTGACGGCCGTAGCCCGTTGGCCCGTGTCGAGGAATGGGTGAATACCACCTGTCCAACTTGTGGTGGCCCAGCCCAGCGCGAGACAGATACTATGGACGGCTTTGCCTGTTCCAGCTGGTACTTCCTGCGCTTTGCCGACCCCCACAACACCGAGCAGCCATTTAACGTCGACAAAATTAAATACTGGTTGCCCGTAGATGACTACATCGGCGGCGCCGAGCATGCTGTCATGCACTTGCTGTATGCACGCATGTGGACGAAGGTCATGCAGGATGCCGGTATGATCGATTTTGGTGAACCGTTCAAGACACTACGAAACCACGGTATGATCCTGGCCCCCGATGGAGCGAAAATGAGCAAATCCAAGGGCAACACCATTGAACCTGGTATCTTGATTGACCAGGGCTACGGTGCTGACGCCATCCGTATCATGGAGCTGTTCATCGGCCCCTGGAACCAGGCTGCCAACTGGAGCGTCGAGGGTATGGGCGGTGCATTCCGCTTCCTGCAGCGCATCTGGACACTATCCCAGGATTACATGGACCGTGCCGAAGACATGGAGCTGGTTGACGACACCGAGCTGCGCCGCATTTTCCACCGTGCTACTGCTCGCGTGACGAAAGACCTGGAAGGTCTGGGCTTTAATACATCCATCGCTGCTCTTATGGAAACCGTTAACGAGCTCTACAAGATAAAGACGGCTATCCGCTTTGAGCAGTCTCCCGAAGGCTGGGAAGAGGCGCTTGCCACCTTGCTTCAGCTGCTGGCACCCTTTGCGCCGCACATTGCCGAAGAATTATGGCACCAGCTCGGCAAAGAGGGTTCAGTACACACCAGTGCATGGCCGACGTATGACGAGCGTTACCTGGTGAGCGACACTATGACTATCGTCGTGCAGGTGAATGGCAAAGTCCGCGACCAATTAGAAGTTGCGACTGACACGCCGAAAGAGACCATTCTGGACGCTGCCCGTGCAAGCGAGAAGGTGACGCATCATTTGCAGGGCCAAGAACCCAAGAAGAGCATCTACGTACCCAACAAGCTTGTAAACTTTGTCGTCTAGTTGCTGCGTTATGGTGCCGGGCTTGGTACGGCGGCGACATCAATCCACTGATTGTTCTCGCCACAAACAGGCCCCCATCCGTCACCTGGCCGTTCGGTAGGTATTCGTCCATCATCGACAGAAATCTCAGCCCGGGGCTCACCAGGAGTGTGGGTAATTGATACGACTACTTTGGTAGCCAGATTACCACATGTTTCCTTGGCTCTTTCACGGCTGTAGATGTCAGTCCCCTTATCAAGTTCAGCAGTAAACCGCGTGACGTTCGGTTGGTCGTTGTCGGCCGGGCCGATGTGGTCGGCAGTTTCACGTCCGCCAATATAGCTGGCAGCGCCGGCTATCAGACAGACAGCACCAAAGGCACCTGCAACAGTGCGCACGCCCGCTGGGCGTTTCTTGCGTGGTGTTTCAGGCAGAACATCACGCATTGGTGGCGATGTGTTGGCTTTGCTAGGGTTGTGAGGGGCTGTATTCCTCATATTCGTACTCCGTCCTATTTCAATTGGCGAAGTATACGCCACCGGTTCAAAAACATCAATACACCATAATATTTAAACCCTGACAAACTTCTGCGGTTGGCTTTGTCTTCAGCAGTATTACAGCAGTTCTCTGCTATGGTTAAGGAAGGCCCGCGCCACCTCTTGAGATATTGCAAGAGATGCGATATAATTAAGCCCAAGTTATTAAGAAATAACAGATTCAATAGGTTAAGGAGTCCCCTTTCTCATGGGTAAACCAAAGAAACGTACATCTGCACGCCGTACCGGCCAACGCCGCAGCCACCTTGTGCTGGAGCTTGCCCGTAAGGTAAACGCAAAATCACCAGTTAAGGCTTTCACTACTCGCCGCGAATTCGGCAAAAAAGAAGCTTAGTCGCCAGACAATGGGTGGGCTATACTTTAAGAGTAGTGTAATCGGACTGTAACTTTATGGCATCGAACCGACATCTTGGCCGTATTATATCTCTGCAGACTTTGTATGAGTATGATTTTCGCCGCCATGCTGGCGACCACGATCTCGACCTCGAGGCTGTTTTGTTGCGCAACATTACCCGTTACGAGGGTACTGTTGAAGACAAAGGGTTCATCGAGCGCCTCGTCCGTGGTGTAAACGGCAAGGCAGCTGAACTTGACGCTGCCTTGCAGCCGATTGCCCCTGAATGGCCGATCGACCAGATTGCCCGGATGGATCGCGTCGTATTGCGTATGGGATTGTACGAATTAGTGCACGAACAGGATGTGCCACCGAAAGTCGTTATTAACGAGGCAGTAGAACTGGCTAAAGCTTTTGGCAGCGAAAATTCATCCAAGTTTGTGAATGGTGTACTTGGCACGGTGCTTCGGCAGCGTGACGGTACGGCCCAGGCGGACACTACTGTTGCGGCAGCAGATGACGCCGGAGGGGACTCGGACGAGTCCGATGAGTCGAAGGACTCAGACGCACAGAAAGAAGGGTAAAGAGCATGAAACGACCGAAAGGAATCTCAGGAATACGCCGATTTATCCCCGGCCGACGTCCGACGATCCAAGAAGTAGTTCGTGAAACAACCTCAGGCGGCATTATTTTCCGCCACAACCAGCAGACAAGTCGCCTGGAGATTCTGCTCATCCAGGACGCCAAGAACCGCTGGACCATTCCTAAGGGGCATGTCGAACAGGACGAAGAGCCTAAGGCAACTGCTGAACGGGAAATCCGTGAAGAGACCGGCCTGCAGGAAATGAAAGTCTTTAACTGGCTTGGTAAGGTTAACTTCCGCTACCGTCGTGGCCAGACGCTTGTGCTTATGACCATGCATATTTATCTCGTGCAGGGACTGGGCGATACTGATACGCTCAACGGTGAAGATTGGCTGAGTGACATCAAATGGTTCCCGGTTGCTGAAGCTATCGATAAGATTGCTTATGATGACATTGGCAAACTTATTCTGGTTGGTATGAAAAAAATAAGGGAATCTAAACTGTAGATCTCCTCTAAGGAAAGGAATTATGGATTACACTCCATACGTTGTATTCGCTAAAGAGCAGCTCGGTGTCACCTACAATGACATTAATTTGCTGGTTTTGGCTTTCACGCACCGTTCGTACGTAAACGAACACAAAAAGACAGCCCCGGAACACAATGAGCGCCTCGAGTTTTTGGGCGATGCCGTGCTGGAGCTGGTGGTGACCGAGTATTTGTACGGTAACTTTAGTGAGCCCGAAGGCATTCTGACTAACTGGCGCAGTGCCCTCGTGCGCACCGAAAGTATTAGTGCGGCGGCCGCCCGACACGGTTTTGAGCCCTTGCTCCGGCTGAGCCGGGGCGAAAAGCGCGGTACCGACCGTGCTCGCGCACAGATTCTGGCCAACAGTTATGAAGCGGTGGTCGGTTCGCTGTACCTTGACCATGGCTACGAAGCCGCCAAGGCGTTCATAACAAAGAGTATTCTGACCACCTTCAAGCAGATCCTGGAAACAGGCTCATGGATGGACCCCAAGTCACATTTACAAGAGATGGCCCAGAGCCACGAGGGGCACACGCCCATCTATAAGGTTTTGCATGAAGAAGGCCCTGATCACGACAAAATCTTTACCGTTGGCGTGTTCGTGAACAACGAGCTCCGCGGGCAGGGAACAGGTCCTTCCAAGCAGCACGGCCAGCAACAGGCTGCTGAAGCCGCTCTGAAGTACTACGTCAACAAGAAGTAGAGCCCACATCGCGGCCCATCTCGGGCGTAACAGATGCGCTCCGCGTTCACCGTACTCAAGTACGGCTCACTTGCCGTGCTCCTGTTCCATCCCGACCTGCGCTCACGCTGAGGGCTCGTGCGTAGCGGTGTTATTGTGACTTCTTCTAAAGTCTGTTGACATTTTATAAGCTCAGTTGACATTAGAGGTCATAATCTGTAAAATAGTGCAAAGATTACTTCACAAATCTATAGGTAAATGAAAGAGAGTTGATTAAGATATTATGTTAGCTATTCGCATGCAACGCACCGGTCGTAAGGGTCACGCAATGTTCCGCGTGGTCGTACAGGAATCCCGTGTTACTCCTAGCAGCGGCAAGGTTGTTGCACTGCTTGGTAGCTACGACCCCCACGCCAAGACTACTACGTTGAACAAAGAGCTTGCAGCCAAGTTCCTGAGCAACGGCGCACAGCCTTCTGACCGCGTTGTACGTTTGCTCAAGGTCGAGGGCGTTGCACTTCCAGCTTGGGTCAAAGTACCTGAAGCTAAGACCCGCACCCTCCGCAACCCAGAAAAGCTCCGCAAGAACCAGCCAAAGGAAGAAGCTCCTGTAGCTGAAGAAGTTTCTGCCTCAGATGCTGAAACACCTGCTGACGAAGCCTAACCGGCGCAAAATATCACATCTGTCAATAAAGCAGCTCACATAAAGAGCTGCTTTATTTCTGATATAATGGTTTGACTGTCCATTAGTAATGAAGGAGTTCCTGACATGAGTAGTATCGACCAGCAATTTGTAGAATTCATCGTCAAGTCTCTGGTTAGCAATGCTGATGCTGTTAGTGTAGAGCGCCGCATTGACGAAAAGGGCGTGTTACTTGAACTAACCGTTGATCCAGAAGACTTAGGCCGCGTTATTGGTAAGCGCGGTGCTACTGCCCAGAGCCTGCGTACCTTGCTCCGTGCCCTCGGCACTAAAAACGACGCCCGTTACAACCTTAAGATTGTAGACAACGGTGTGCCAGGTGCTGGCGGTGGTTCTGATGACAGCGCCTACGACGATGATGGCGGTGACGCCACACGCAAGGACGATGACAGCAATAGCGTTGTCAGCAAGACCCGCAAAGAGCTTGCTGAGCTTGATGACCTTGACGTATAAATAGGTCCAAAATGCTACGATGCCCGTTCGCAAGAGCGGGTATTTTAGTACTCTGTAAAAATACTTGAGAATTATATGCCGTTTATGGCAAAAACTACTTGCAGGGAAGGCACTCATTACCTATACTAAGTATCAGTCTAAACAAAGACGAACATTCCCAAAAACAAAAACTTGGAGCTCATTGCGAGCCAATCACTTACCTACTGTCCGTGATTGGGAGCCCTATGTGTCAAAAGGACCCTGATGTAAATCAGGGTCCTTTTGTTTGTCGGGCTTTTCTGGACGAGCACAGAAAAGCCCTCAATCCGTGGCAGTCCGACAAGTCAACCTGCCCGTCATTCCTGACCCCGTTCAGGAATCCAATCAATCATCTTTCCTCTGTTATAATAGGGGTAAATGAAGAAGATACAGATTATCACCTTATTCCCGCAAATGTTCGAGGGAGTGCACAACAACAGTATGCTCTGGAAGGCGCAGGACAAAGGTGCGGTAGTATTTGAGTATATTGATTTGCGGCAGTTTGGGTTGGGGCCACGTCAACAAGTTGATGATACCCCTTATGGCGGTGGTGACGGCATGCTGCTTAAGCCGGAGCCGGTCGTAGCAGCTATCGAGCAGGCGAAGCAGAACGACCCTGACGCCCTGGTACTGCTGCCAACACCCCGTGGACGGGTGTATAAGCAATCTGACGCCATTGAACTGGCGGCCAGTGACAAAGGGCTTATTATCGTATGCCCCCGCTACGAGGGCTATGATGAGCGCGTAACGCAGTGGATTGATCGCCAGTACTGTATAGGTAACTACGTATTAACTGGCGGTGAACTGCCAGCTATGATTATTGCCGACAGCGTGGTGCGCCTGTTGCCTGGCGTATTGGGCGGTGAAACGAGTGCCGAGGTTGAATCGTTCCAGCAGGACGACGAAAGTATTGAAGCACCGCAATACACCCGTCCTGAGGATTTCCGGGGCTTACGTGTACCTGACGTACTGCTGAGTGGGCATCATGGCGAAATAGCCAAGTGGCGCGCCGAGCACGGCCGCAAGGCCTAGTGTCGTTCCGGTAACGGGTGGAGAGCTAGTGTTTGCTCGAGGTGATGTGCGGCGTGATCAGGGCGTAAGAGGTCTGAGTGATAGCCGTTCGCAATACTTGTATATACATCGCCTACGGATGCTTCATCATCAATGCCATGAATAAGGTTGGCCACTTGGACTCGTTCAGCAAGTAGTTCTGTATGAAAGGCGGTGGTTTGCTCGTGTGTACCGGTAAAGCTGTGGGCAAAACCCACAATCCGCATCGGCAGCTCGGGGTGGTCGGCGGCTAGCATGTGTGCGGCCTCGAGGGTATGGTCAGACCGCATGAGAGCGCTGTAATTATATATTTCGACGAGTTGCCGGGCGATGCTCCCGCCGCGCCCTTGCGGCACTGCAGGGACCTGCGGTGCCTGTGGGTCAGCTACTTTTTCCAGCTCGCCGTGCGTGGTATACCGTATAAAATTACGGATACCCTCTACTGGGCCCTGTGGTGCTGCATGGTTGAAACAGTCACGGAGGAGCAGGCGGCCAAACAGGCGTGTCGTCAGCTGCATGCCCATGATAAGCTCGCCGCTGCCAGAGTCTCCCCAGCCAACCAGGGTCGGATAGTCATCTTTTACACCGGCAGCCAAAAGACTATCGGCGGTTTGAGCGTGTGTCATATGAACTCGGGCAGGCTTGAGAGCTCGCTTTGCGCCGAGGTCTATGAACGCCCGTGAGCCGGTGCCACGCCTATTGAAGGCGAGCACCGAGGCCCCAACGGTGTCGGCAACCATCTGCAGCCTTGGTCCCGTGTTCTCGGGTGTGCCCGAAAAGGGGAAGGGCGCTATAATGCCCGTTTCCGGAAGAGTCGCTGTACTAGGCCGGTAGGTATGTATCTTCATAAGCACCATTATAGCAAGCAAAAAAGGGGGGCTTTACGCTATACTAGAAAGTGATTAAGGAGGGTACCCGACCATGAAGCTATCTTTTATTAAACCTGTATATGCGCACTGCGACCTCCCTTGTGGTGTGTACGATCCGGCGCAAGCCCGCATCGAAGCCCAGAGTGTTCTGGAAATTATGAAAAAGTATGAGCACCTCGACCATGAAGAAGACCGCTGGCGTGCAGTGTTTATCAAGGAGCAGCGCGCAGAGTTGGTAAAGAATCATCTATGGGTGCTATGGACTGACTACTTTAAGCCCGAACACGTTGAGGCTTTTCCAGAGCTGCATGATCTCGTCTGGAAGACGACCAAGCAGGCGGGTGCCTGCAAAAAGACGACTGATCCAGCAGAGGGCCAAAAACTGTTGGATATGATCGATGAAATTGCCCGGATTTTCGCCGAAACCAAAAAGGCCTAGGCTTATTATCAGGCGGGTGTCGGGCAGTAGCATGCTGCCCACGCTTCGTCCTGGGCAGATTATTGTGGCTACGGGCCGCTACCGTACCCTGCGTCCTGACGATATTGTTGTGGTTTATCACGACGGACTGGAAAAGATAAAGCGCATTACCGCCTTGGACGATAGGCGGATATTCATTGTAGGCGATAACGCCCAGGCCAGCACCGACAGCCGTATGTTTGGCTGGTTGCCGGCAACAGCGGTACAGGGCAAAATCATCTGGCCTGTAATGAATATCACAAAAAGCAAGAGGTCGGATTCATAGAGTCCTCATGTATAATGGAGCAGATAGTAGAATACTGGAATGCAGAAAACGATTACTCCTACCGGAACATGCCCTCCATACGGCAGACAGTGCATTGCCGTGGCTGCTGATATAATCAGCAGTAAATGGACGCCCCAGCTCATTTACGCCCTATCGTGCGGCGTGCAGCGTTTTTGTGGCCTCCAAAAGGAAGTCGGTGGCGTTAATCCACGCACATTATCGGCACGTCTTGATGAGTTAGAGCGCTCCGGTATTATCGAAAAGGTATCCTATCCCGAGGTCCCGCCGCGTGTTGAATACAGTCTGACGGACAAGGGGCAGGAGCTGGTGCCTATTCTGCAGACAATGCTCACTTGGGGCGATAAATATTGCGACGAGCCCTAGGTAGTCAATGCCTTGCAGTTGCTCTGCAAGCGCTCCACGGGAGCAAAGTTATCACGGAGTATCTGTCCTTTGGGTAAAGGGGCAGATATTTTATTTTCGGGCAGCCACGGCATAGTGCGTGGAGCATAGGCGACAATGATGTTTTGTACGCTCAGCAGGGTGGTGTCTTGGAGGGGATACGCCTTGTAGTGCGGGAATGCTGCCTGGTAGGTACTGTGGAGGGCGCCCAAGATTGGGCTACACTCTGGTGTAGTAGCCCCAACGGTATTAACCAGTACGACACCGCCTGGATGCAATGCGGCCTGGAGCTTTCGGGTATATTCCAGCGTACTAACCGCGAAGGGCACGCTGGTATCGGAGTACATGTCCACGATAATGACGTCATACTTCTGCTTGCTGGTATTCAGGTAGGCCCGCCCATCCTGGCCGATAGACCGGACGTTGGCTGGTGGGTTATATGAAAAGTATCGTTTGGCGATAGCTTCGAGTTTGGGGTCAATCTCTACGACGTCAATCCGGGATTGTGGCAGGGCTTTCCCTAGGTATTCAGGCAAGCTGTACGCTCCGCCGCCGAGTATCAGGATGGCATCCTTTTGTGGTGATAATTCGGTTAGTTGGGCGAGCGTCTGGGTGTAACTGAAGGCGAGCTTATCCGGGTCGTCGGGGTACATGCCGGATTGATAGCCACCAGGGCCAGTGGCCAAGGCCCGTAGCCGCTGGTCGTTGTACGTGGTTTCAACAATGTCATAGTGAGCACTGGCGGTATCAATGGAAATGGTATTGGTCTGAATGATAGGGTTTACTGCTTGGACGGAAATCGCCAGCACGCCGATGCTGAGCCCGGCCCGGAGCTGCCACCTGTGGCGTGGTGTCAGCAGCCAGCTACATACCAGCAGTAGGCAGATAACCAGCAGCAGCGTCTCGCGCGAGCCCCAAACGCTAAAGAATATAAATCCGGCCGAGAAGGTGCCAACAATGCCGCCGATAGCGTTCAGGGCGCTCAAGGAGGCTACTGACCGTCCCGCCTGCGTAATAGACGCGGTATGCAGCCGGACAAGGTAGGGGCTTACGGCGCCCAGCAGGAAGCTGGTAGGCAGGAAGAGTATCACCGAAGCCAGGAGGCCCTGGATGCGGGCGTCGAAGGTGGAGCGGCTCATGGCTTCCAGTATTAGGTCAGAGAACACGAGCGTTCCGGTAATGGTGACCGTGCAGCCGAGCAGGAGCCAGCCGATATCATGCCGCGCGGTGCGTTTGTCCGCCAGCCAGCCACCAACGGCATACCCTATGGACAGCGCCGCGATAATAACACCAATAACGCTGGTCCAGATATAGGTTGAGCTACCGATGGTAGGGGCCAGAATGCGCGAGGCAACCAACTCGAACACCATGAGCGCGAAGCCTGTCACAAAAGCAACGATTTCGTATATGCGGATATGGGGGTCGCGGAGGAGCGCGGTGAATCGAGCGGTGAAGCTCATGATGTGGCCTTTCTTTTCTTATTTGCTAAGCGACGTTCCTGATGAATGGCAAAACCGATGAGGCCCAGAAGTCCCAGGTTGAAGAAAAAGCCGGGTAAGGCCTCGAACTCGGTGCGGGCGAACGAAAAGAATTGTGTCAGAAAGATATTGACCAGCGTCGCACGCCGGAACTGCTCGTAGGCTCGCATACGGGAACGCGGCAGAATGCTGGCACCCCATAGTGCAAAGAAAGCCGCTACGAGTGCCGATGCCAGTTGCCCGATAGCCAACTCTACGGAAT
>DASPHS010000154.1:0-7195 GCA_035629475.1 Saccharimonadales bacterium (SeqCode) | reverse complement strand
AGCTTGAAAGGCTAGAGCGTGCTGAAGTTACGATACAAGAAGTTTTAGGTGAGCAGGTTACCCTGGCCGATGTGGTACCTTTTTTAATGCTGGCGAGGGACATCCGCACCGAGTATAACAGGCTGACTGACACCTCGCGGGAGGGTGGAGCGTTATCAATCGATGAAGCATGGACAGAGGCAGGACAGCTTGTCCGCGACCGCCGACGCCAGGAGTTAATCGAAGAAACCGCCGGCCAGGTCGACCGCGAAGAAGGTGAACGCATAGAGCAGGAAATCATTGCCCAACATGGCGAAACCATCAAGGCTGAGGCCCATGCAGCCTGGCTGCGGGACAAAGAGGCGGCGGAACGTGAACGCCTGATACCAGTTGTCATTAAGCGCCTGAGACGGCAAGCAGATACCGCACTTGCAGCTTCTGAACCAGAACGCATTGCCGCCGAGCTGGAAGCAGCCGAAGGGCCGGGTATTCTGGCGGCCGCCACGGAAGCATACATGCGTGATAAAGCACCTGCAGTCCGCGAAAAAGCCCGGGCCGAGATTATCCGCAAACTAGGTGGCCAACTGGGCAAGGATTTGGAGGCAGCCATTAAGCGTGAAGTAGAAGCCGAAGAGGTGGACAAAGCCAAAGAGCGGTTACGCCTGAAGGTCGAGCTAGACAAGCGCCTTGCTGACATTAAAGAGTACGCCCAGCTGACGCACCGTATCGAATTTGGCTCCCTGCGGGCGAATGACGTGCTGACTATTGTGCTCTGCCCGGATGGCCAAAGCGTTGACTCACGCGGGGGTGACGTGAGCAACCAACGCGTCGTGCGGGTCAGTATGCGCGATCCAGAAACCGGCTTGGTCATGATACTCGATGACAGTTGGGGCAAAAGCAGCAACCCGCTCGAAAAAGAAAACAGCCTCCGGAGTGGCATCGTGGTCACCCTGGCATTGGCTGCCGATCATGAAACACCACTGGAAACAGAAACTGACAAAGTTGACGCGCAGGACCTAGCACTCGTACGCAGCGTACCGGTAAGCATCCGGCGTGGCGGGCACAAGGCGTCAACCGCCGGCTATGAAGTCCACAAGGTGCTGTGGGGCACCGAAAGCAATCAGCAGCTATTGCTTGGTGAACAGGGCGGCAAAAGCCGCTACTAGGCGCTTTATTGCACTAAAAAAGACCTCCTGCGAGTGGAGGTCTTTTATTATTTTCGATTTTTTGTTTATGCCATCACCCGCGGAGATTGCGTGATGTCTACCAGCGTCCATAGGTCCTGAGAAGTATCATGCTTCAGGCGATAGTTAATGCTGCCGTCAGTCATATCGAACACTTGGACTAATTGCTGGCCTTTTTGGATAAGGTAGCGCAGGCCGGATTCAACGAATGTGTATTCGCGCCCGTTAAATTCCATGCGCTTAGGGAAACTGGTAAGCCGGGGACCGCCTTTGAAATATACGGCAGTTACGGCTACTTCTTTGTTGATTGTTACACGAGACATAGGTCAAGCTCCTTCCGTGTAGTGAACAACCGCAGGAGGCGGTCATTCGATCAAAAGTTTTTTAAAGAGTATCTGCTATCTATAGCAGTGAACGGATTAGTAGATAAAAGTGGAAGCCAGAAGAAAGTAACCGTTCGATACTTTGGTCTATAGCCAGAACACTTGCTTGATAGGTGGTACAGTGACGCTTAACTCAGCCGGTCAGTGAGTATGCACCCCTTGAACTCTCTCGAACATCAGCCTGTGAGTAGGAAGGCGTAACGCCAGCACCCACATTGCTGATTCTTATTATAGGCCGCTGCCCGGCAGGCGCAACATACTTCCAATGTTAAAATGACCGCAAAACTGTTCATAGCCTGGGGACAACATAGCCCCTACAGATACGCTTATGCTTGCTCTGGCAGGTGGGGCACTTGTAAAATGGCATGACTACTATGCTATTGACAACGAACGGCAATTTTACTCCCGTAAACCCCGAGCAGGCGCGGCTTATGGGACTCGATAGTGCGCCATTGCTGACCCTGGATCGGATGGCAGCCCTAACGGAAACGATTGGGGCTGATGGCGTGGAAGTACTGCCCATTCGTTCACCCCTGTGGGCCCGCCTGCAGCTGCCGGGCACCGGTGACTACAAGGGACTATTCGTTGCCAGCCACCAGTCCTTCGTCGGCCTTGCCCAGGAAGAACCCGCACCCGGCGCGGGCATAGCTCCGGCAGACCTCGCCGAAAACAAACATGATGGGACTGGCCTGATGGCGCTTGCCGCCCGGTCGTTATGCCGAGCGGGGAAGCATCGCTGCGTGGACTACACCGTATGGCTAAACTTTTAGGGAACGCACTCACTATGACCAGTGTCCTCTTCCCGGATGCGACAGGCAATGCAACAGCCGACCGTAAGCATGCCGCACTATTCCCGGGTGGCGCCAATATACAGTACACCCCGGATGTTGCCGCATGCGTTGGCATTAATCCCCAAGACCCTGAAGCGCCACGCAAGTTAGCAGAGGCTTACCGCGCACGTCATGTAGGCGCCGTCGTACCCACATTTCATGGCGGGCGGCTCGGCAAACTTATTCAGCTCCGTCTTGATGAAGATGCCATCCGCCAGGAATTCCTGGAACAGGGTATGACGGGCGAGGTGCATGTTGAGTTGGCACGCACTGACTTCCAGGCAACTGACCCAGCACGCGTAGCAACCTCGATTCATGAAGGTACTGCTCTGATGCGCGGTACCAGTTTACGCGGCTTACCCCTGGAACGCACCCTCAGCGATCTGCGTGCCGCCAATTGGCAGGGGAATACACTCGTTGAGCTGACTATCGGCGGTGTTATGGCCATTTTACAAAGCCGGCGCTTACAGGTAACAAAACACAACATTATTGCTGCTTACACCGATATTAACGGTCATCTGAAAGAACTCTTACTAGCACCGGTACATACCCCGGGTAGCACTTCGCCGCTGTAGGATATCTTACAAGCACAAGCAATTTCGCGTGGCACAATGAAACGGTATTAAAAATACCAATCTTGATTAGGAGCCTCCGTGAACCTCTTGCAGCTTGTCCGCCACAGTCCCTTCCTGCGGCATAATACCGTATTCTTTTTTGGTTCGGTAGCAGTTGGTGCATTGAACTATCTGTATTACCCGGTCCTTGGTCGGCTCCTGGACCCAGCTGCCTTTGGTGAAGTCCAGGCCCTGGTATCGCTCTTCTTGCAACTAGCTATCTTCCTGTCGGTTTTTGGACTGGTTACGACCAATGTCGTCGCCAACTACGGCGACCAGGCCAAGCGCAATGCCGTTGTACTGGAGCTGGAAAAACTGGCCCTCACCCTCAGCCTGGCATTCCTGCTGCTGGTCATAGCCTTCCAGCATCAGCTGCGCAGCTTCCTGCAATTTGACAGTACCTGGCCGTTTATTATTTTGGCCGTCGCCATTGTCGTGAGCGTGCCCTTTACCTTCCGCAGTGCTTTTTTGCGTGGGCAGCAAGCCTTTGGCGCTACATCAGTCGCCAACATCGTAGGCGCCGCTGCTAAGCTGCTTTTTTCTGCCATCCTAGTGGCGATTGGCCTGGGCACGGCCGGTGCCATTGGCGGCCTGGTGTTGGCTCAAGCCGTGGCATGGGGATACGCCGCTTGGAAAGCAGCCCAACTGGGTCTGGTAGGGCAGCCTTCGTCCTCTCGGTGGCGGCTGCCTGACGTGCGACTGCTGGCACCAGAGTTAAAGTACGGTCTGTTAGTATTTATAAGTTCATTCGTTATTACCGTGCAGTACAGCATCGATATCGTGGTCGTAAAACACTTCTTTGATGCCCACACCGCCGGGCTGTACGCCGGCGTTGCCAGCGTGGCACGTATAATCTTCTTCCTGACAGCCTCAGTGGCCCAAGTACTGATGCCATCCATAAAGTTGACCAACCCACCGGGGAAGAACTACCACATCGCCCTCCGTTCCGGTTTGCTGTTGGTCGGTGTCAGCCTGCCAGTACTGCTGCTCTTTACCTTTGCTCCCAGCTTTATCGTCGGCTTGCTGATGGGCAGTGCCTTCAAGGAAGCGGCCCACCTACTGCCACAGCTCAGTCTGGCCATATTCATCATTTCTATACTTAACCTCGCCGTGGCCTACTATTTATCACTCCGGAGATGGGGGATTGCCGTCGTCACCCTACTGGGCGGCATTGTCACCTATGCCTTGATGGCGGTTCGGCACGACAGCCTTGAAGAAGTTATTTCCAGCCTGCTTATCGGCAGTGTTTGTATCGTAATCGCCTTAGCAATATGGATTGCTGGCACCAGAGCAAAGGAGCTTTTATGGCAAAGCAACAACTAGTGTCTATTATCGTTCCCATGCACAACGAAGCACTTAACATCCAGCCTCTCTACACTGAACTCAACCGCAGTATCAAAGACCTGGCGTACAAGTTTGAAATGATCTTCGTTGATGATGGCAGCAGTGACGATACCATTGACCAAGTAGAGCGCCTCGCCAAGAAAGACAAGCGGATACGGCTCATCGAATTTGCCCGTAATTTTGGCAAGGAACCGGCCATCAGCGCCGGATTGCATGCCGCCAAAGGCGACGCCGCTATTATGCTGGATGCCGACTTGCAGCACCCGCCTAGCCTGATTGGCAGCTTCATTGACAAGTGGCAGCAGGGAGCCGAAGTCGTCGTTGGCGTCAAAGAATATGACAAGAGTGAGCGGTGGCTTAAGAAATGGTGCTCCGCCCGCTTCTACAGCATCATGCAAGGCGTCGCCCACACCCGTATCACGCCGCACGCCAGCGACTACCGGCTGGTAGATCGCAAGGTTATCCGCGAGTTCCGCAATATGCCCGAGAAAAACCGCATCACCCGCGGCATCATTGACTGGCTGGGCTTTAAGCGCTCCTACATTCATTTCAAAGCCGGTCTGCGCAATGCAGGCGAGGCCTCCTATACCTTTAGCAGCCTGATACGGCTGGCACTCAACTCACTGACATCATACAGCCTGTTGCCGCTGCAGTTAGCCGGATACCTGGGCATCAGCATCCTCCTCCTGGCCACCCCTATCGGCGCCTTCTTAGCCGCAGAAACCTACCTGTTGGGCGACCCCTTCGGCTGGGAAATTACCGGCACAGCAATGCTGGCCATCATGATTTTGGTATTGGTAGGGCTGATCCTGGCCTGCATCGGCTTGGTGGCATTGTACATCGCACATATCCACGCCGAAGTGACCAACCGGCCGCTGTACATCGTACGGCGCAAATTGGAAGAGCTGGAACCCGTTGACACTAACCTTAGGTATATTGAAGGAGAAGTAGCATGAGCGCCAAACCAAAGAGCATTCTCTGGCTCGCCTGGAAAGACCACGCCCACCCACAGGCTGGCGGGGCAGAAGTTGTACTCCGAGAGTTTATGAAACGACAGGTAGCTGACGGTCACCGCGTCAGCCTGCTGACCGCCCGGCCGGCGGGGACAAAAGAGCGCGAAATGGTGGATGGCATCGATGTCATCAGGGTCGGGGGCAACCGGTACACACACTCCATGCAGGCGCTCTGGCGATATGTGCGGACACTGCGCGACCGCTATGATGTGGTCATCGAGACGGTTAATACCGCGCCATACTTCAGTGTCCTGTTCAAGGGGCGGGCCAAGCGGCTGGCGCTGACCCATCAGCTAGCCAGGGAAATCTGGTTCCACGAGACGCCACGCCCCTTAAGCTACCTAGGCTACTATGTTCTGGAGCCGCTGGCCCTCAAGCTGATGAGCCGCTCGAAAGTACCATTGGTCACCGTCTCAGAAAGCACCAAGAAAGACATCAGCCGGTACGGCTGGGACCCCAATCGTACACATATTATTTCTGAGGGCATTCAAATCAAACCACTGGCTGACCTGTCATCAGTGCAAAAGTTTGAAAAGCCGACCGTGCTTTCACTGGGAGCGATGCGCAGCATGAAGCGAACGCTCGACCAAGTGGAGGCCTTCGAGCTTGCTAAGCGCGATTTGCCAGACCTCCAGTTCAAGCTGGCTGGGGATGCTACCAGCGCCTATGGCGCCCGGGTATTAGACCGCATTTCAGCCAGCCCCTACCGCAATGACATTCAGTATATGGGGCGAATAAACGAACGGGACAAAGTAGCGCTCATGGGGCGCTCACACCTCATAACCGTGACCTCCGTAAAAGAGGGCTGGGGGCTGATTGTCACCGAAGCTGCCAGCCAGGGCACGCCAGCGGTCGTGTACGACGTCGATGGACTGCGTGACAGTGTGAAGGACCGCGAGACCGGCATTATCACCAACACCAATCCGCAAAAATTAGCCGAGGGTGTCGTTTCGCTCCTACAAGACCAGGATGCCTATGAAGAACTGCGCACGCAGGCATGGCACTGGAGCAAACAAATTACCTTCGACAAGGGATATCAGCAATTTAATGCTATTTTGGAGCGAGCAGCATGAGTACTACCCCGAAAGTTTCAGTCATCGTCACCACCCGCAACAACCATGAAACATTGGGCAACTGCCTGCATTCCATCCGACTGCAGAGCTACGAGCCAATCGAAATGGTAGTCGTGGACAACGGCTCTACTGATGACACGAAACACATCGCCCGGCGATACACCGACTTGGTCTGGGATAAGGGACCGGAGCGCTCTACACAGCGTAATTTTGCCGTTGAAAAATCAACGGGGGAGTACGTGGTGATCATCGATTCAGATATGGAACTTGCGCCACACGTCATAGAATCATGTGTGGCCAAAATGCAGGAGCAGCCTGACCTCGGTGGTCTGATCATTCCCGAAGAGTCATTCGGGGAGGGTTTTTGGGCGCAGTGCAAACGCCTGGAACGCTCGTTTTACGTGGGCATCGACTGGGTAGAGGCCGCCCGCTTCTTCCGGCGTGACCTATATGAACAAGTTGGCGGCTACGATGTAGCGATGGTCAGCGGTGAGGACTGGGATTTATCACGACGCATCGGCAAGCTCGCACCCATCGGGCGAGTTGACGCGTTCATACGGCACAACGAAGGTCGCCTGAGCCTGATAAAAACACTGGGCAAAAAGTACTACTACGCTGGCCTGGCTAAGGGGTTCCTGCAAAAAAATGACGTTGGTTCAAATCTTACCGCCAAAGAAGGGCCCTTGAACCGCTACAAACTGTTCTTTTCCAAACCCGGCAAGCTATTCCGCAACCCACTCCTGGGGGCAGGCGTGCTGTTTATGAAAACCTGTGA
>DASPHS010000153.1:0-2766 GCA_035629475.1 Saccharimonadales bacterium (SeqCode) | reverse complement strand
TTACATGATCAGCGACTTCATTCACATCAAAGAGGCGGGCAGGGTAGACCTGCTGTATGACGTAGTCATGTTTACCTCGTTTATTTTTAATGGCGTACTGCTTGGCTTTCTGAGTTTATATATCGTACACCGAGAACTGCTCCGCCGGGCTGCCGCCCAAACGGTAACCATGTTGATCGGCTTGGTACTGTTCCTATGTAGCTTTGCTATATACATTGGACGCGAGCTCCGCTGGAACAGCTGGGATATTCTGGTTAACCCCGCCTCATTGTTGTTTGACGTATCGGATCGAATACTTAATCCACGGCAGCATCCGGACGTAGTAACTACGACGATCAGTTTTTTTGTACTGCTGAGTACAATTTATAGTGTCCTGTGGTTTATGGCTCGCTTGCCCCGTCCGCAGCACACCAAGGAGTAGCCCTCCTGCCGTATCTGTTATAATACGGTGATATGGAAACAATACAGACAACACTCCAGGGTGTCATACAAGATGTGTTCGGACTCGATATCAAGCCCGAACTGACCCGCACGGACGAACAGTTCGGTGATTACGCAACCAACGTAGCCATGCAGTTGGCGGGTCGTTTGCGTCGTGCACCGCGCGAGGTCGCCGAGGAATTGTCTGTAAGCCTGCGTGGGGCACTGGGTGATCAAGCAGCCGATATTACTATTGCTGGCCCAGGCTTCATTAACATTACACTCAGCGATGCCGCCCTAGGCGCTATGGCAACCGGAGCGCTCAGCAGCAAGCCCCGCGATTATGAAGGTAAGACAGTATTGGTCGAGTATTCAGACCCTAATCCATTTAAGCCATTGCACGCTGGTCACTTGTACACCACCCTTATTGGTGACATGATCGCTCGGCTCGTATCTGTTGCGGGCGCCCAGACCGTACGCCTGAACTATGGTGGTGACGTTGGACTGCATGTAGCAAAAAGTATGTGGGCTATTTGCCGGGACCTTGGCGGGGAATTGCCCGAAAAGCTGGCTGCCGTACCAGAAGCTGATCGGCCGGCTTGGTTGGGGGCAAATTATGCCGCTGGGAACACCGCATATGAAGACGACGAGCAGGCCAAGGCGGAAATTGTGGCATACAACAAACGAGTGTACGCTCTTCATACCGATGACGACCACGATTCACCCTTTGCGCAAATATACTGGACCTGTCGCCAATGGAGCTACGATTATTTTGCCGTACTATACGACCAGCTGCAGGTAGTACCCTTTGACCGCTATATTCCCGAGAGTTCTGTCACGCCCCTCGGAGTGCGAACGGTCCAGGAGGGTTTGGCTACAGGTGTCTTTGAGGAGAGCGACGGGGCGGTTATATTCGACGGTGACAAGTTTGGTTTGCACAAGCGTGTGTTTATCAACTCTGCCGGTCTGCCCACCTACGAGACAAAGGACGTGGGTCTGAGCCTGACGAAATGGACCGATTACCAGTTCGATAAATCGATTATTATTACTGCCGTCGAACAGCTGCAGTACATGCAGGTAGTCATCAAAGCTATCGAGCAGATAGCACCGGAGCCTGCTCAGCGTACTACCCACCTGACGCACGGTGTCGTGAAATTAAAGGGTGGTATAAAGATGAGTTCGCGTAGGGGAAACGTGGTAACGGCGCTCGATATCCTGGCAGCGGCCCGCGAGGCTGGTGCGGCTACCGGCACTAATCCTGACGAAGCCACTATCTTGGCGGCAGTGAAGTATGCCTTTGCCAAGAACCGTATCGGCGGCGACACCGCCTACGACCCCGTTGAATCTATTGCGCTTGAGGGCAACAGCGGACCATACCTACAGTATGCTCACGCCCGCGCCCGGAGCATTATGGGCAAGGCAACGGCTACTCCCGTAGAGGCGGTGACTGACTTTGATGGCGGCGAACGCTCGCTCGCTCGCAAAATAAGTGAATATCCCGATGTTATGGCACACGCGGTCAGCGATTTGATGCCGCACCATATCTGTAGCTATCTATACGAATTGGCACAGACCTTTAACAGGTTTTACGAGAACAATCAGGTCGTCGGAAACGATCGTGAAGCGGTGCGCTTGCGCCTGGTAAGTATGTACGCTGACGTCCTGCAGGACGGGCTGCAACTATTGGGCATTACCGCCCCCGACCGGATGTAATATTTCACACCCCCGGAAAATACAATTGCTATACTGATACGTAAGAGGGCAGAGAAGGAGTAAGAGGAACTATCATGGCTACGAAAGCTACTAAGGACGGCGGTAAGCCAGCAGGTGCAGCAGAGACAGAGCAGAAGGCTTCAGAGGCCAAGAAATCTTCTAATAAAGCCGTGGTGCTGGCTGAGGCGGCACATCGCCGCGCAGAGGCCGCCGAAGCACGGGCCCGCAAGGCAGAGGCCCGCCTCGAGAAGATCAAGGCCGTATCGGTTACTAAAAACGGCGTTACCAAACAGGTCCAAGGATTTGTGGACTTTCTACGCGAACAGAGTGTTGTGGGCTTGGCAATCGGTTTGGTGTTGGGTACGCAGGTTAAGGCAGTCGTTGACCAAATGATCGCCAGTTTCTTCAATCCGCTCATCGGGCTGCTCTTGCCAGGCAGGGGATCATTAGACGAGAAGCTATTCAAAGTGCATTTATTCGGCAAGACCGGTGAGTTTGAGTGGGGTAAGTTCGCCAGTACGATGATTACCTTTATCATTGTGGCGGCGGTTGTATACTACGTCTTCAAAGGTCTGGGACTCGATAAACTGGACAAGAAAAAAGAGAGCTAAGCAGCTTAATATATCACTGTGT
>DASPHS010000152.1:0-3633 GCA_035629475.1 Saccharimonadales bacterium (SeqCode) | reverse complement strand
TGTATAGGCAAGTGAGGGTACACGCACAGCCGCGCCGCGCACAGCGGAAGCGGCCGACAATCCTATTAGTCTTTGGGGGACTGATAGGATTGTTTGCGTTAGCAAACCTGCTCCTGTTTGCGATATACGCCAATAAGACCTACCCCGGAACCAAAGTCATGGATACTGCCATTGGCAGCGTCGCTTATGACAAGCTGTCAGCCACCGTCGACAGCTTGTCATTGCTGCCAAAAACAGTGCAGCTCACTCATGGCGACACGAAAGCAACCATCCAGTTAGACGAGGCGGGCGTGAGCAAAGACACCACCCGCACCATACGCAGTGCAAAAGAACAAAAGTCGTGGCTACCCGTCATGAATCTGTTTAAGCAGCCGGTACTGGAGGCGCCAGTACGCCTGGATACTGCCAAATTGCAGGCGGCTACTGATGACCTTGCCAAGACGTTCAGCGCTGAACCCGTCAACGCCAGCCTGAGTATCAAGGGTGGTTCGGTCGTGGTCACTGAAGGCAAAGATGGCTATCAGCTTGATCGGGCTGCCGTGGACAACCGGTTGGTAGGAGCGCTGGATGCCGGACGACCGTATACTGCCGACGCTCCTGTCACCCTCCAAAAACCCCGCATTACTGCCGCTAACCTGGCTGACCAGAAAGAAACTGTCCAGGCCCAGCTGGATACCGATATCACGTACCGATATAATGGCAAATCCAAGCAAGCTACCACCGAACAAAAGGCCAGTTGGTATGAACAGACGGGCACGACGTTTGCGCCCTCCAAAGATGCCATCCTGCGCTACATTGCCGATACCGGTAGCTCACTCGGCATTGCCATCAAGGACACGACGCCACTCAGTGACAACACTTACCAAGCCCTTACTACTAGAAAAAGTCTGAATGCACAGCTTACCGCCGTACCGGTAGCCAAGACATTCAAGTACTGCACAGCAGTGCGCGGGGTTGCTACGACCGAGCTGCCAGTGCTACGCGACAAGCTGCGGAGCACCTTTACCAATTCCAAGGGCTGGTCGTTGAACGGTACCATTAATTTCCAGCCCACTACCACGGGCTGCGACTTCACTGTCTGGCTGGCAGCAGCCGCGCAGATGCCCAGCTTTGGTGCCATTTGTGACAGCATGTGGAGCTGCCGGGTCGGACCGAATGTCGTCATTAATTATGACCGGTGGCAAAATGCCAGCCCAGCTTGGAACCAATACGGTGGCACACTGCTGGAGTACCGTGACATGGTCATAAACCACGAGACAGGCCATTGGCTCGGTTTTGGTCATGATGCCTGTCCAGGGCCAGGCCAGCAGGCACCAGTTATGCAGCAACAGTCTATCAGTCTGCAGGGGTGCACCTTCAGCCCCTGGCCCTCAACCAGCGAACTCACCGTGCTGCGCGGCAAACTCGCTATTTAGCTTGTGTGGGCTTTGCGCCGAATAAACGGTCCATGACACGGCGGGTCAGCCACGTTATAAGGAAGGGAAGTGCCAAGGCCACCGCTTTACGTAGTACAGCTCTGAATAAAAATTGCATGATGCACTCCTTTTATGTAGTATGCCTCCTACTGTAGACGCAGAGGTAAAAAAGTACTGTAATAATTCTTATAGCCCTTCATGCGCTAACCATGAGAGCATACAGTGAGCTTGCCAGCCCGGCAAGTAATTTCGTTTTCATAAGAAAACGACAGTAAGAGGGCGTCTCCCCCTAAATTGACGCCCTCTTTTGTGTATACCCTACAGGTAATACTTGCGGCCAAACATAAACAGAGCAAAGCCCGGCAGCAAGGGCAACCAATAGGTGAGCAGCCGGTACATAAGTGCGGCGGCCAGTGCAAGTGAAGCGCCGTAGCCATACGCCAGACTGCCAGCGACAAGTCCGGCCTCAACACCACCAAGCCCACCTGGCGTAGGTGTAACCGTACCCACCAGCACGCCGACCGTAAAGACCAACAAGGCCTGCAGGGCTGTCAAAGGAACACCGACAGCGTGTGACGATAGGTAAAAGACGGCAACGGAGATAAGGGTTACGCCCATCGATGTGCCAAGAGCTGTGAATAACCGCAGTGGGCGCTTGCGGTAGGAGACGAATTGCTTGCCAATACCAGCCAGTAGCCGCAGGAGCGATGCACGCAGACCGGGCGCCAGTACCAACACGATAGCGATGAGCACGCCCGCCACAGCCACACCCCAGACTAGTGGCTCATAAGGCAACCGGACAGTTCCAGTCAGCGGCTCATCCGTAGTCAGCACCAGTACCGCCAGTATGCACAGATGCCCTATAAAACCCAGCGTATTATTCGTGCCCGCAACAGCGATTGCCTGGGGAAGCGTATGCCGCTGCTTGCGCAGGTATTCAACATTCAGCGTCAAGCCACCTAATCCGGCGGGCAGGATACGGTTTGCGAACGCACTGGCACCCTGTATCAGCACCGTGCGGCCAAACCGCAGCTTCCTGACAGCCAGCAGCAGATACGTAGCGCCAGCAACAAAATAACTCGCCACCACTAAAAGGAACGCAAGCGCTACCAGCTGCAGTGAGGCCTCTTTCAATACGGCAAAACTTTCGGCAAAACTATCAATTTGTGGCAACACAATATAGAGCAGCAGCAAAAACACGAGCAATATAAGTACTCGTGCTTTTATGGAGCGGGTACTTATTTTTGACTTGTTTGTTTTGGCCATACATAAGCATTATACGACATCAATACTCTGTCACAGTGGCCATACAGATGTTCGTACTTTTCTTGCATGATGCACAACACTATATTAATCTAGGTGAGTACTTAATGACCTAAGGCCGAACTCTAGTCCGAACTATGTTTGATAACCTGCTCTCCATCAATTTCATGCTTATTGTGCTGCTGTTCGTATTTGTCTCAGTGATTGCTCTTAATATTCTTGCTGTTTTGGCAAGTTTTATCCTATCGCTCATCATAAAGGCCAAGAAGCTCTAATCATGTCCGGCATTCTCTCCAAGACGGCACTGGCCAGCGTAACCTTTCTTTTTACAGCGTTTGTATTCGTGAACACCTACGAAGTAGTATTCAATCGTGACGTCGCCTTCGCCCAGTCAATTACCAAAGTTGCTGGTCAACAGGTTATCAATAGCTCCGTACGTGACTTCTCCACCAAAATAAGCTCCGAGGAGCCCGAAACAACCGCACCATTAGATGGCCTGAATCAGATAACTATTCCCGCACTTACTATGCATGTCAAAATAGAAGAAGCCCGCAAAGTAGAAGGTGAGTGGTATCAGCGGCCAAGCGTTGCCCACGCTATCGGCCTGAACAAGGACCAATACGGCACGACCATTGACTACTTGTTGTACACCAGCAAATCGTGGCGAACTATTCCCAATCCTGATCAAATAGAGAAGGGGATGGAGGTCAACATTGAGCACAGCGGCGGCGCCGTTTCCACCTTTGAGGTAAGTGAAAAGAAAATCCTGCCACTCACCAGCTCGCTACTGGTAGGCAAGACTGAAGCCCGGCAAGTCCTGCTGGTTATCGAAGATCCCAACAGCAATGTATATTATGGCTTTTCATTGGTAAACGTGTAGGTCATATATGGAAGAGATACTATTCAACATTGTCCGTACCATCGTCGCCTTCTTTGTAATCATGACGCTGGTCAA
>DASPHS010000151.1:0-8575 GCA_035629475.1 Saccharimonadales bacterium (SeqCode) | reverse complement strand
TTCTCCATATGGGGTACATGGCGGACTTCGCCGCTTAGTCCGACTTCGCCAAATACTACCGCGTTACTCCGCAGTTGTAAACCCTTGGCAGCTGAGCCGATGGCCATACACACCGCCAGGTCGGCAGCTGGTTCGGTAATTTTCATCCCGCCCACGATATTAATATAGATGTCCTGGTCGGCAAGTGACAGCTTGGTGCGCCGTTCCAACATGGCAACAAGCAAGTTGACACGGTTGAGGTCGATACCGCTCGCTGCACGCTTGGGATAGCCGTAACTGGTTTTGTTGACGAGCGCCTGTACTTCTACCAGCAAGGGGCGTGTGCCTTCCATCGTTGCCAATACGACTGACCCATCACTAACCTGTCGTTCCGCCAAGAGGGCGGCCGACGGGTTTTCGACTGGCTTTAAGCCTTCCCCTTCCATTTCAAAGATACCGGCTTCACTGGTAGGGCCAAAGCGGTTTTTTATGGCTCGCAGGACTTTGAAGCCGCCATAGCGGTCACCCTCCAGCTGTAACACAACGTCAACCACGTGCTCCAGCACCTTAGGGCCGGCAATAGCCCCTTCTTTGGTAACGTGACCCACAAGCACTACGGCCGTATTGCTTTGCTTAGCAGCCTGTAGAATGAGCTGCGTACTGTTGGTGATCTGGGCAACGCTCCCTGCCGCTGAGCTGATTGCGCCTACCGAGACCGTTTGTATGGAGTCAACGACGATCAGCTCGTACTTATTTGTAGCCACCGTAGCCGCAATGTCATCAGCACTGGTGCTGGTTGCTAGTTGGAGTGAATCCGCAGATACGCCCAGGCGCTCGGCACGCAGCCCGACCTGATGTGCGGATTCCTCGCCACTGACATACAGTACCTTGTGTCTTTTAGAGATAGCATAGGCTATCTGCAATAGCAGCGTACTCTTACCGATACCGGGCTGGCCAGCTATAAGATTGACACTGCCGATAACGATGCCACCACCCAGGACAGTATCGACATCATTTATGCCACTCAGCATGCGTTGCTGGTCTTTTTGAACGGCGCTGCCCACGCCGGCCGGGGTGAGGACTTTGCCGTTAGTAGCTAATCCACCGGGACCAGTTTCCATTACCAGTTCTTCTTGGAGGGTGTTCCAGGCACCACACTGCGGGCATTTCCCTGCCCAACTCATGGCCATCGAGCCACAATTAGTGCAGACGTATCGTACGCTGTTTTTCTTCATAAGTAATCCTCCTTTTGGCTGCTATTGGGTCACGGCCGGGGTGAGGCGGCTATCCAATGCTTTTTGCAGCTGCTGTTCTTCGATAGCGATGTCATTGCGCTTGGCAACGGTCGTGTTATAGGTGTCAATCAAGTCGCGTGTATTGTTGATTTTGGTATTATAGCCGCGGACCTGATCGTTATACGATTGTACATCAGCTTGGTAGGCTGCGCTGTCAGACTGAGCGGCATCAGCGTTGATTTCAGCCTCTTTTGCCTTGAGGGCGCGGAGCCTTGTTTCCAGGTCGGCCTTGTTGGCGTCAATTTGTGTCTTCAGGCTGGTGAGCTGCTTGTCGTACTGGTCGACCAGTTCTTTGCGGCGCGTGAATTCCCCACGGTAAGCTTCAGCGTATGCTACCAGCTTTGAGCGGTTGCTGAAGTACTGGCTGTAGTACGCCTCCAGGTCGGCGGGCAGATCGCGGACCTCGCTGCCCAGTATGGAGTGTTCCTCATTGGGTATGACTGCATCTTTCTGACTGCGGTAGCTGTCAATTTTCTCTTTGATATCCTTACTGATAGCGTCGGAATTATAGTAGTCAGCCGTCAGTGCATTTATGCGCTTCCGTTCGCCGCTAGAAAGCCTATCGTAGGCCTGGTGCAGCATCTCGTGGGCAGCTGTTACCTGGCGTGCACCATTGAGCCGTGGGTCTTTGACGTCGTACAGGTAAATGCCCATGCGGTCCCCGTGATAGCAACCCAGTACCGCCGTTTCCTGACCACTTTCCGTACAGTGCTTATTAAAGTCTGTCTTGTCCTCGAGTACCGGATGGTTCAGATAGAACAAGTGCTTGGAATAATCAGTCATGGTGGTGTCGTCAGCCAGGGCGACTATATTCTGCGGCGGTTGATAGTTGCGTAGGCGCAGCCAGTCGCCAATTGCCTGCCGCTGCCATACAACAACTCCATTCACAGACAGTAATACTAAAAGCACTACGGTCGGCCAGTACCTTCGCAACCATTTCATACCTATTAGTTTATCATTAATCGGCTACTATTCTGGGTATGAAAAGAGGAGGCTGCAGAGGCCTCCTCTTTTTGCAATGCTGGGTGCCTATTCGTTGGCGACCGTGTACTGTAACTTGTTGTTCTTGGCGCTTACCTGGATGATGTCACCCTTTTGAAGCCGCTCTTCCAGCAGTTCGCTGGCAATGTGGTCCTCCAGTGTGTCCTGGATAAGCCGGCGCAGCGGACGGACGCCATTCTTAGCATCGTAGCCGTTGTCTAGCAAGTGCTGCTTGGCGGCGGTCGTCAGCTGCACGCTCAAGCCATGGCGCTGCAAGCGGCCCTTCAGCTCGTCGACCTGCAAGTCGATAATCTTGTAGATATCCTTCTTGGTCAGGGCGTGGAACACAATAACTTTGTCGATACGGTTCAGCAGTTCTGGCCGCATAGCCTTCTTCAACTCGTCCATTACTTTGCCTTTGTTGCGCTCATGCAGTGCTTCGAGGTCTTTGTAGTCGGTGCTGCTGTCGGCCTGGAAGCCGAAGTTTGCTTCCTTTTGCAGTTTATCTGCACCAATATTGCTGGTCATAATGACGATGGTATTCGTAAAGTCGATCTTACGGCCCTTGGCATCAGTCAATACGCCGTCTTCCAAAATCTGGAGCAGCATATTAAAGGTGTCAGGGTGGGCTTTCTCAATTTCATCGAACAGTACCAAGCTATATGGCTGGCGACGAACACGGTCCGTCAACTGACCGCCATCATCATAGCCGACGTAGCCAGCGGGAGCGCCAACTAGACGGGATACGTTGTGGTGCTCGCCAAACTCACTCATGTCTATCTTGATGAGGTTGCTATCGGAGCCAAAGAACTCACGGGCCAGTACTTTTGCTAGCTCTGTCTTACCGACACCCGTTGGCCCCAGGAAGATGAAGGAGCCAATAGGACGCTTGCCACTGCCAATACCTGAGCGGTTGCGGCGTACGGCACGTGATACAGCTTCTACGGCTTCGTGTTGGCCGATAACGTGCTTGCCGAGCGTCTTTTCCAGGTTCAGCAGATACTTGGCCTCTGAGCGGATAACCTTTTTGACGGGCACGCCTGTCATGCGGGCTACGACTTCGGCGACATCTTCGCTGGTCAGCTCAATGCGCTTCTCGCCCTTGCCATCTTTCTGCATCTTGTCCAACTGCTCATTAATCTGGCTGGCGCGTTGCTTGTACTGGGCGGCTTTCTCGTAGTCCTCGGTATCAACAGCTTCGTCGATGCGGGTGTTCACCAGCTTCAATTCCTTTTGCAGTTTGCGGACTTCCGGGTCAGTCTTGCCCTTGTCGACACGCAAGTGTGCGGCAGTTTCATCAAGGAGGTCAATGGCCTTGTCGGGCATAAAGCGGTCGTTGATGTAGCGTCCTGCCAGGTGGGCGATGTCGTCGATAACCTCGTCACTAACCGTTACGCCATGGAACTCCTCATAGTGCTTGCGGAGCCCCTTCAGGATGGCAATGGTCTCAGACATATTCGTCTCAGGGACTTGTACTGGCTGGAAGCGGCGCTCCAGTGCGGCGTCTTTTTCGATATGCTTGGTGTACTCGGCAGTCGTGGTAGCGCCAACGACTTGGATTTTACCGCGGGCCAAGGCTGGTTTCAGGATGTTCCCTGCGTCCATGGCACCTTCTGCGGCACCCGCACCGACGATCAAGTGCAACTCATCTATAAAGACGATTGTCTTGTTGTCAGATTCCAGCTCGCTCATAACCTTCTTCAGGCGCTCTTCGAATTCACCACGGTACTTAGTACCGGCCAGCATACCAGCAAGGTCAAGCATAATAATGCGCTTGTCCAATAGACTGTCGGGCACGTCTTCGGCAACAATACGCTGGGCAAGGCCCTCAACGATTGCCGTCTTGCCGACGCCTGGTTCACCAATCAGCACCGGATTGTTCTTGGTACGGCGGTTCAATATGGTGACAACGCGGCGAATTTGCTGGTCGCGGCCCACTACGGGGTCGAGCTTGCCAGAACGTGCCTGGGCAGTAATGTCTGTGCCATAAAAGTCGAGGGCTGTCTTGCGACCCTTGGTCTTGCCACGACGGCGCGTGTCAGTACCAGATGCGCCACCACCTTCTTCGTCTTCATATTGCTGGCGGTTGAGGAACTGCTCCAGCTCGCTCATAAGGCTATCAACGTCGATAGTCATGTCACGGAGCAATACGGTAGCCCGGGCATTCTTTTGGCTCAGGATGCTGTAGAGAATGTGCTCAGTGCCGCAGAATTCCTGGCCGTAATCCTGGGCAGTGTCATACGCCATGCGTAATGTTAATTTTGCTGTTTCGCTGAGGCCCTTGGCACCGGCATTGGCCACCAGGGTCTTTGGAGTGAGGTTGAGGGCGCGACGGGCACGGTCAAGCGTGACGCCAGCGCCTTCGAGGACTTTAGCCCCCATACTGGTTTCTTGCGCTAGTACGCCCAGCAGTAAGTGCTCGGTGCCTACGTATGCACTGCCAAAGCTGCGCGCGATTGCATCGGCGTGCTTAAGGCTTTGCAGCGCATTGTTTGTCAAATGATTCAAAAAGTCTTGGAAATCTGAGGAACCCGGCATCATAGTTATTTGCCACCTTTCTCGATGCTTACCCCGCATCGTTTGTACTAATATGATACCGGTTTTAGCACTCTCACGTCAAGAGTGCTAAATATCACCGTTTGCAGCTGAACTGCAGGTTCCCGTAACAGAGTAGTTAGCGGTATTCTTTACGAGCATAGGGCTGCATCGCCAGACCGCCGAGGCGGAGCTTACCGCTCCGGGTGACGGCGAGGCATTCATCTTCGAAGGCGCCGGGAATCAGCAGCTCACGAACCAATGGTCGGCGTAGGCCGTTATGACGGGCGATGACAATGCCGCTCTCGGGGCGAGAGTCACCCATGACGACATGTATAGCAGGCGTCCGTGCGGCCACTCTTTCATCTTCGAGCTGTAGCTCTTTAAGGCTCCAGACACCGACGTACCGCTCCTGTTCTGTAGTGGCAACGGCTAAAGAGCCACAGGCCACCAAATGTGGCGTCATGGCAGGATGGAGCCGCAGTGGTGCCTCCTCTGTTTCGTGACCACCATAGGCGGCCATATAAGCCTCAAACCGTTGTAATGACATATACCTCCCTCCAAAGGGCCATAAACTATTGCCTATACCGTACACTGCCCGGTTTTGTCGCGCAACGTCCATATACTACTTAGAGCCTGGTGAGGGCTCTGAGTGCTGGATGGTGCTGCTGCTATGCTGCTGACTGTATATGTCCAGGGATGCCGGTATGCACGGGGAGTGGTATAACATTCGCTCCCGAGAGGCGCTCACTTACGGCTCGTGATTCTGCCGCTCGGTGATGTTGCGCAGCTGCGATAGCGGTGTCCACTTCTTCGGCGAAATTCCGCAGGCTCATGTCTATGTAAAAGTCATAGCTACGGTCAGAGAAGTCAACGCTGCGTAGTGCTATGCCGCCGATTCGGTGCGGGTAGTCTTCACGTTGCTCGGGATCGATATTGACGTCGATCATTTTACCGTGAGCACCCAAAACAAGTATTTCACCCGCTGGTGTATCCGGGTGGGATATATCTTCACGCACCCCTACGGCCACACCCCTATGATCGCTGGTGTCCGCTTCAACCACTCGCAAACTGGTGCCTTCGTTGCCTATGACTCGTAAGATACCGACGAGCTGCCTGGCGTTCTTCTCGCCCTGCCGCTCCGAGTGTCCTATAAAGACAGGTTCAACTTTGTCGTACTCTCCAATTCCATAGCGTGTGCGTAGTTCATGTACACGATTATTCTGGAGGCCATTAAACTTCTCCTCGAAAGATTTCAACGACATAAAAGCCCGCTCCTTGTGGGGCATATATACTTGTGATATTTATCACCTTCTAAATTACTCCCTCACTATACCTTTTGCAATATGGAAAATGTTACTTTTGTGAAATATTTAACATACTGTAATCTAGTACTTGTGCATACGCCGTTGTATGTATAAAAAATAGCCCCCGGTGAGGGGCTATTTTTCGTTGTGCCTACACTTTGCTCAGAGGTGGCTATTTGTCAGCGTCTTGGCCGTGTTCTTCGATGGCTTCAAGCAGGCTGTTTTCCAGTTCACTCTTCTTCTTGAGCTTTGGCTGAGCCGACAGCTTGGTAGTGTGTGTTTCAGGAGTGTCGTTGACCTCACCGGCTGGTGCGGGTGCGGCAGCTGCTGGACGCTCGTTTTCAGCAACGATGTCTAGTTCGTATCCTGTCAGCTTGCTGGCTAAACGGACGTTCTGACCGCCCTTACCAATGGCAATGCTGAGCTGGTCTTCGGGAACCAGTACGCGAGCCTTTTTGTTATCAGCGTCAAGTTCAACGCGAGCTACCTTGGTCGGGCTCAGGGCGTTGGTGATGTAGTCGATAGGACTATCGTTCCAAACAATAATGTCGATCTTTTCCTGCTCACCAATTTCGCTCATAACAGCGTTCACGCGGGTACCGTGGCCACCGACGAAGGTGCCGACCGGGTCAACACCAGGAACAGTGCTGTTGACTGCAAGCTTGGTGCGTACGCCTGCTTCACGGGCGATGCCCTTGATCTCAACAGCGCCACTTTCCATCTCAGGCACTTCGCCCTTGAATAGCCATTCAATAAACTGGACTGAACCACGGGATACGACCAACTGTGGACCGCGTGGACCGCGCTCAACGTCCTTGAGGAATACCTTCAGGCGCTGACCGGGGTAGTAGCGCTCGCCTTGAATCTGTTCGCTGCGAGGCATGATACCTTGGGCTTTACCGAGGTCCATACGTACGATGTTGCCCTCAACGCGACCAACCAGTGCATTGATAACAGTACCGATTTTGTCTTCAAACTCGTTCATAACGATTTCGCGTTCAGCTTCACGCAGGCGCTGCAGGATAACCTGCTTGGCAGTCTGGGCGGCTACACGGCCGAAGTTGTTTACCTTTTCGTGTACCTCAATCATGTCACCGATAACGGCATCTTTTTTCATGACTTGGGCTTCCTGCACGGAAAGTTCGTAGGCGGGGTCACCCACACGTTCTACTACTTCTTTGGCAACGTAGGCATCAACATCACCGGTGTTCAGGTTCATTGTCACGCGTACTTCTTGCTCGCGTTCACCGTAATCACGGCGGTAAGCGGCAGCAAGTGCTTGTTCAACAACTTCTTGGACGGTCTCTTCGGGAAGGTTTTTCTCCTCGGCAATAGCTTTGAGGGCCATTGCCAGCTGTTTCATGTCTAAGTCCATGAGTTTTAATTCCTTTCTATTTCTAAATTGTTAGGGTCTGATACGAAAAAAGCCGACCGCGCTGGCCGACTACTATCTTCTAAGATACAGGACCCTCGGATGCATGTCAATGTGCACTGGGGTCGATTACCATACGGAACTGCTCTGAGCCATCACTCACCAGGCTGCGCGGATGGTCGACAGCCGGTTGCTCCGAAGCTGGCTGCCATGTACGTGCGTAATACACACCTGGTTCGGCAGCGTATGCTGGCACTGCCTGGTTGTCGGGTGTAACTGAAGGCTGAGGAAACAGCTTTGTATGATCTAACTTGTCCGCAGATACTACTGCCAGCGCTGCTGCGCCGCTGGCTATCGTACCGAAGGCAGCGTCTACAGCGTCAGGCGTACTCTCTAACTGCATGAGAGCAAGTCCCGTTTTTGTTTCGAATAATGTATTGACGATACCGCCTACTGCCAGTGCCAGCCCAACTGCATTACGCCTTGCCTGGTTAGGTTTACTGCCAGAGAGCAACAATAGGTTTGCCGCTATAAACCCGCCCACGGCACTTGCGATAGCGGGTACGGGAGCATTGTTGATATGTTCAGTAATACTAGGTAAAGATGCACGTATGGCTTCCTGTTCATTAGCCCTGCGCACCGCAAAACTAGCGCCTATAATTGCCCCCATTGTAAGCAATGGATTGCGTAGATAGGAGACAGTATGTAGGAACTCTTCCTTGAAACCTGGAGGTCGATTCATAACTTTATTATAGCATAAAAGCTTATGCTTTGCAAGCTTACTAAGGAATAGATTGGGCTTCACGGCTAGAGAGGCTTAACACCGTGCTACACTGTATACATATGAAGAAAGTGAAGCGACTATACGAGGGTTTTCAACCGCACAACTATAATCTGGAGCTACATCCCGATACCTCTACCAAAAAAGTGCCAGGTACCGTTACCATTACCGGCCAAAAGACTGGCCGCCCAAGCCAACGGCTGACATTCCATCAGCATGGGGTTAAGGTCACCGAAGCGCATATTATCAAAATAGACAAAAAAGGCGACCAAACATTCACCCCTACCCGCATCAGCCACCACAAGTCATTTGATGAAGTACGGAT
>DASPHS010000150.1:0-4774 GCA_035629475.1 Saccharimonadales bacterium (SeqCode) | reverse complement strand
GAAACCAAATGATGTCTTGGCGGCTACCTCGGCCTCAGCAGCTTCGTGTTTGGCATGTTCGCGAGCGGTACGTGTCGTTATTTTCATAGTGCCGACCCCCCGTGTACGCGTTGCGCCTCGATGAGCGCGACTTGCGCGGCTGGAATAGTATATTCGGTCTCGTCGTCAGATAATCGGACAATAAGCAGGATAATTGCCACCAGCAGTGCCGTGATAGCCAGCCACCAAATATGCCAGATAAGCGCAAACCCGAACACAAAGCTGGCGCCAGCAATCATCACACCATAGCCGCTGTTCTTGGGCAGGGTAATGTCTTCGTAGGGCGCTGTGGGCACGGAGTCATTGGCTTGGGCTTGCTTGGCAGCCCAGAAGGCATCCCGGTCAGTAATCGAAGGAATACGCGCAAAGTTGTAGATTGGAGCAGGTGAAGCAGTCGACCACTCCAGCGTACGCCCATCCCATGGGTCGCCCGTCACATCGCGGTTGCGATTGCGGAGGAAGATACTAACAAGCAGTTGCAATATCTGGAAGCCCACACCGGCGATAATAACCGCTACACCCACCGCCGAAACGATGAACAGCCCCTGCCACCCCATCGATGCATCGTAGTGGTCCAGGCGCCGTGTAGCACCCATGAACCCTAAGATGTAGAGCGGGATGAAGGCCAGCATGAAGCCTACAATCCAGCACCAGAATGCGTACTTACCCAGTGTCTCGTTCAGCTTGAAGCCGAAAATCTTGGGGAACCAGTAGGCAAAGCCCGCAAAGTAGCCGAACAGCACGCCGCCAATAATCATGTTATGGAAGTGGGCTACCAGGAAGAGGCTGTTGTGCATCTGGAAATCGATGGCCGGAACGGACATCAGCACACCCGTCATACCACCGATAGTGAAAGTAAGTACAAATCCCAGGAACCAGAGCATGGGTGTCGTCAGGCGGATGCGCCCTCGATACATCGTAAACAGCCAGTTAAAGACCTTGACGCCCGTCGGGATGGCGATGACCATCGTCATAATGCCAAAGAATGCGTTCACATTCGCCCCGGCGCCCATGGTAAAGAAGTGGTGCAGCCACACCACGAATGACAGGACAGTGATGGCCAGAATGGCCCAAACCATAGATGTATAGCCGAACAGCCGCTTGCGCGAGAACGTGGCAACCACTTCGGAGAATATACCAAAGGCTGGCAAGACCAATATGTACACCTCGGGATGCCCCCAGGCCCATATAAGGTTGACGTACATCATGGCGTTACCGCCGAAGTCTGAGGTAAAGAAGTGCATGCCCATCAGGCGGTCAAGGCTCAGCATGCCGAGGGTAGCTGTCAAAATAGGGAAAGCGAACATAATCAACGCCATGCTGCCCAGTACACTCCAGGCAAAAATAGGCATCTTCATAAGAGTCATGCCCTTGGCGCGCATCTTGAGGGTCGTAACAAAGAAGTTGACCCCCGACAGCAGACTACCGATACCAGCAATCTGCAGGCTCCATATCCAGTAATCGACGCCCACGCCCGGACTGTATTCCAATCCCGACAGTGGCGGATAGGCCAACCAGCCTGCGGCAGAAAATTCACCAATCACCAATGATACGTTCATGAGCATCATACCAGCTACGAACAGCCAGAAACTGACTGAGTTCATGAATGGGAATGCAACATCACGGGCACCCAATTGCAGGGGAAGGATAAGGTTGATCAGGCCGAACATGAAGCCCATGGCCACGAAGAAAATCATAATCGAGCCATGCGCCGAAAAGACCTGCTGGAAGTGATCGGAACTGAGGATGCCCTGGGAGTCGCCCACGGAAAGCACTTGCTGCGCGCGCATCATGCCGGCATCGGCCAAGCCGCGCAGGAGCATAACGGCTGCCACTATCAGATACATAATGCCGATTTTCTTGGGGTCGAGTGACGTCAGCCACTCTTTCCAAAGCCATTTCCACTTTTTGAAGTAGGTCAGCAGGCCTACCAACGTAGCCCCGATCAGCACCATACTCAGGGCACCGCCCAGCATGATTGGATCGTGCGGCAACGCATCAAACGATAATCGTCCTAAGAAACTCATACTTATATTCCTTCCGTTTCATGCCGTGAGTCAGACGTGTGTGTGCCAGCACCACCCTCGGCGGGAGCCATATATTTCATTATGATCCGGTCAAACAGGTCAGCTTGGGTTGCGCTGTACGTGGCTTGTTTATTGTTTTTGCTCGGCTTTGCCAGCTTGTCATACTCATCGCCAGTCAGCAGGAAGCTGGAGCTTTGCGCCTGGCCCACCCATCGATCGTATGCGCCCTGGGTCATTGCTTTGGCCGTAAACTTCATACCCGCAAAACCGTCACCGCTTAAATTGGCGGAAACGCCTTTGTAGTCACCGACTTCGCTGGCGCTTAGGTGTAGCTTGGTAGTCATGCCAGACATAGCGTATACCTGGCCACCAAGCTGCGGTATCCAGAACGAATTCATAGGCGCGTCGGAAGTAATCTCAAAGTTAATGGGCGTATCTTCGGGGATAGCAAGATAGTTAACGGTTGCGACGCGCTCATCAGGATAAATGAACAGCCATTTCCATGGCAGTGCAACTACCTGCACGCGGACAGCTGGCTTATCGGCGGTTAGCTGCCGGTAGGGGTCCAGCGAGTGTGAAGTGCGCCAGGTAACCACAGCCAAAACCAGGATGATAAGGCAGGGGATTGTCCACCAAATAGTCTCCAGCGTCCGATTGCCGTCCCAATTTGGCCGGTACTTGGCCTTTTTGGAGCCACCTTCACGGTAACGCCAAACAATAAAGAATGTCAGCACGAACACGGGCACGATGACAACCAAGCTGAGCACCGTCGTAAAGATGATCAGATCACGTTGCTGCTGGGCAATCGTTCCCATGGGATTAAGCACGGCGATATCATGCGTCAGTATGTATGCCAAGAACGCCCCTACGGCCGCAAGCGACAATAGTATCGGCAGTAGCATGGAGAGTTTTCGGCGCATTTAATTTCAGTTTAGCATAAGCGGCCAAGGCGCGTCATGCCTGCTATGCTATTTGGTCATACCGAGCTGACGCACCACGCTGTCAGCACCCGCAAAGAGTGAGCCGCCATTCTTGACCGTCTCCCGCACCTGGGCGAATACCGCATCGCGGTGCGCATAGGCGTAGGCCACGAAATCCTTGGGTGCGGCGGTCTCCGGGTCGTAGGTTGTTCCCCAGCCAGCCATTTCCAGCACAATAGGAATAAGGTCCAGCCCCTTATTGGTCAAGTTATACACCTCCTTGCGCTTATCGGTCGCGCAGGGCGCTTTAGTGAGGATATTGTTTTGCTCCATTTGAGCCAGACGGCTCGCCAACACGTTTGTAGCGATATGTTCCTCTGATTCCAAAAATTCACCGTAGGTTTTCTTGCCCCAGAATACAATGTCGCGCACAATCAGCAGGGTCCAACTGTCACCAAAGCTTTCCAGTGCATAATTAACAGGGCAATGGGATTTGTTAGGTGCTCTCTTCATCTGTTACGAGCGTAGCATGCTTGTATGAAGCAAGCAAGTTTGCCGGTTGTGATAGTTTGCACTCGGCAGAGCGCAGGCAACGACTACTGGAGGCGCATGCTCAAACCTTTGCCGCCAAACTCCCGGCATACAAAGACCGGCTCAGCCGGACTGCTCAAGGCAGGGTCGTAGGCGTAGCCTATATCATGGAACGCCGTGAGGTCAGTCGTATCGGTCGCCCGGGTAACAATCAGCCACCGGGCGAAGGCGCCACGGGCTATTTTGGCGTGCACCACCACGAAGACAGGCCGCCCTGTCTTGGGGTCAATTGTCATGAATTTTGGGGTTACTACCCGAGCAGGATCGACATAGGGCAAGACAGCCTTGGTATATTCCAGCGATGAGACATTTACTATGACGCCCGCATCGGGGAGGGCCTCGGCAATAGCCGTACCCCAAAATGTATAGAGGTTTTTATAGGTTGGGTCAGGCAATACATACCCCATCTCCAGGCGGTAGGGGCATATGCCGTCCAGGGGCCGGATACTGCCATACAGTCCCGACAGAATGCGCAAGGTCTCATCAGCGTAGGCCCGATCGTCAGGCGATAGACTGTCGGCACGCAAGCCACTGTAGATATCGCCCACAAAGCTATCCAGGGCGACCGACTGTTTTTGGGGAGCTGGTGACCAATCGGCAATCAAGGCATGCGTTTTTGCAGCCAACGCAGCTGAAAGGTGCATATGCCGGGCAAGCTGCGGTGCCGAGAGCGTCTTCAGATATCTAGCCAATGTTGTCGCCTTGTCCAGCAGCTGGGGTGCGCGCAAGCCGCTGACTACGGAATCGGACGATCGCATGGTCTTAGAGGAGTGCAGCAGAATGATCATGCCCCTAGTATCTCATAAATATTTGTCAATAAAATGCCACCGTTGTCTATTGTGCGGGTGCCGTCCAGTGCGTATAAAAGATGCATAACCTAACACGGGGCTTTTTTATTTATGCCTCATCCTGCATTCGGTGAAAAGCCGTATCCCCAGTTTGGTACGGATGGCGCGCGGGGCACTGCCGATACCTTTACCGCTGATTTTAACTTTGCAGTTGGCCTGGCGGCCGGCAATCATTTTGCCGATGCCGGTGACACCATGTATCTGACTGGCGACACTCGCGCATCATCAGCCCGCATCATGCAGCAAGTAGGTGCCGGCCTAACGGCAGCCGGTGTAAGCGTGGCTTACGTCGATACCATGCCCACGCCCGGGCTGATGTACACGACCGCCCAGGGCGAACGTGCTGCTG
>DASPHS010000149.1:0-9279 GCA_035629475.1 Saccharimonadales bacterium (SeqCode) | reverse complement strand
ACGATACCAAATTAGGCTTAATCCTGCCCTTTAAGGCCAAATAGGCGTAATAACTACTACCGGCAACTGAAATAGCGGCCGCCAAGAACATAAATTTTTCATTGATCATGCCCCTACTGTATCTGTTACAGCAGGCAATTACAGCGAAAAATACCACAGAATGCTATACTCGGTTGGTAATCAACGCGGAAGGGATACATATGGCATATTTGGTATTAGTGCGTCACGGACAAAGTGAATGGAACGCCCTGGGCAAATGGACCGGATGGCAGGATGTGCCACTGACCGACCAAGGCAAACAGGAAGCGCGCGAAGCCGCCAAGTCACTTGAGGGTCTGACCTTCGACAAGGCCTACACTTCCAACCTCAGCCGTGCCCAGCAAACGCTCGCTGAAATCATGGATCATCTGCAGCACGTGCAGCTGGAAACGGTTCCGCACGAGGCTTTGAACGAACGGCATTACGGTGACTACACCGGTATGAACAAGTGGGACGCCAAGGAGAAAATGGGCGAAGAGGAGTTCACCAAACTCCGTCGCAGCTGGGACCACCCAGTGCCGAACGGCGAAACGCTCAAGGACGTCCACGACCGGGCCATACCCTTCTACGAGCAGCACATTCGGGAAGACCTGAAGTCGGGCAAAAACATCATCGTCGCCGCCCACGGTAATACGTTGCGCGCATTGGTGAAGTACCTGGAGTCCGTCCCCGACGACCAAGTCCACACCGTTGAAATCGGTACTGGCGAAGTGTACATGTACACCATTAGTGAAGACGGGGACATCCGCGAAAAGACTATCTTCAACGGTGGCAACAAAGCCTAGACATACTGCTATGCAACGCCCTGTGCTATACTGCAAATCCAAAGAGGATCCAGTATGGCACGAGGCAAAAAACAGCTACCTGAAACGGGCACACAGTTTAGCGGCGACTTTCGGCGTGAATTTCGTAGTCACCTAAGCGTCGCATCCGTCGGTGGACTCCCCGCGCCTGACACTGTACCCATACATAAGGATATGGTTACTTTCAAACTGCTCCGGGTAGTCGAACGGGAAACGGCCGGCATGCTGCAGGATACCATCTGGCATCGCTTGGGCACGCTGGCACGGCCTGAAGATTGGCGCATGAGCTTTTGGGGCGGCCTGCGGGCCACCTTGTGTGATCCCTATGACGTAGCTAAGGCCCACAGTATACGTGAAGGTGAACCACTGACCATGCAGGGTCGCTCAGCCATACTCCGCAATGTGGGCCATTATGCCTTAGCCGACCAGACGACCGCCGTCGCCACAGACATCCACCTTTCCCGGCAACAATGGCTCGATGGCGAAGCCATGGACATCCACCTCCAGCTCGCCAGCACCCACAGTCGCAACCGGGACCTTGTGGCCGACCAGGCTGCAATCAAAGAAGAGCTGGCCACGCATATGCAGCTACCAACCGGTCGCATTGCATTGGGCACGCCCTACGTACTGCTCGGCCGCATTGAAGCCGAACGCTACCCAGGATTCGATGCAGTTCATGATGCGCTGCAGCCGCTGATTGGCACCGAGCTGCCGCTACAAGGGCTGGAAGCCGGCAAAAAAGGCCGGCCTAACCTCATACCCTGGGCTACCCACCCCCAAAAGCGCCCTGATTTTCTATAATCCGCATTTCAGGGGTTACATACCCCGTGCCGCATAGGATATTTCTTACAGCCCTGCCCGGCCCTGCCCGGTAGGCTGGGGCGATACCATTAAGGTAATCGGAGAAATAGCCTATGAATACAACCAAGAAATTTATCGTAACCAGCGCCGCAGTCTTTACCTTTGCTGGAGCAGCGACTGTAGCCGCTAGCCCAATGCAAACCTACGCCCACAGTGGCGGTGACCACGGCAGCCAAGCGCAAATGGACCCCGGCATGCAGCATGAGGACACCATGAACACGCGCTACATGTTGCAGTCTACCCTACAGGAACACGCGGCCATCACGGTGCCCGCACTGAAGGCCCAGCTGCTGAATGAGCCCGACAAAGATGCCCTGATGCAAGCCGTACACATGAACAGCGAGCAGACAGCTGACGCCGTTGAGCAAGCCTACCCAGGCACCCGTGACGTATTCTTAACCAAGTGGAACGAACACCTGATGTACTACCACCAGTACCTGGAAGCAACCCGCGCCAACGATGAAGCCGCAAAGCAGCAAGCTAAGGATGGGCTCACCCAGTTCACCGAAGACACCAGCAGCCTACTGGCCAGCAAGAGCGAACACATCGACAAAGATGAGCTGAAGCACCACCTGACCATGCACGGCGACCAAGTATTGTCCATCATCGACAACATGGCTGCCAGCAACTACGAAGCAGTCTATAAGACAGCCCATGAAGCCTACGAACACATGGGTATGACCGCTCACTACCTGGCCGACAACCGCGCCAAGCAGTGGCACCACCAAAACCAAGACTAACAACCCTCCCCCAAATCCCAAAAAGAGGCCCACACGGGCCTCTTTTCATATATAATGAACATAATTATGTCGTCACCACAGGCTAATCCGCTGTTGCATTTACTATTGCAGCAGCTTGAGGCAGCAGAACACCGCAACCACCAAATCCGCTCACGCAACGAACACGGTACTATTATTCAAGTACCGGGCACCGGCAAGGCCATTTCCAGTGCCTATGAACAGTTACGCAATGCTGCCGAATACACCGAGGAGCACCTGCTGCTGCAGCGCGCGATCCGCCGTTTCTACCACCGCAACCTGTCATTCTTTTCACACAAGAGCCCTGGTAACATCGGCGAAGAGCTGGTTGTTGAACTGACGCAGGCCGGCTACCTGCAAAACCATAGCGTCAGCCATGAGACGGCGGCGACCATCTTACACCTGACCAACGAATACATGCATGCCTACTGGCAGATGCGCGATAGTCACGTCTCGCGGGAAGACGCCATGGAATGGACGCTGGCCATCTTGTCAGTCGAGACAGAAGAAATGCTCAACCCGCACGCCCAGCTGGCGGCACTCGCCCAGTTTGGCTACCAGCACTACCTGCAGCTCTTCCCCCGCACGACATTCATTGTCGATAACGAAGATCACGAAAACTACGAGATATCCCTGTACATTGCCGTGCACCTGGCACTGCTGAAGTCTGACATTTCAGTGGTCAGGCACGACCTGATGCGCATGTATAACCAATCGCCTGCCAACCTGCCGGCGTTCGTGGCCTTCAACAAAACCATCACCGAGCTGTACACCTCCAAACTGACGGGTCGCCTCAAGCGGGCAGTCATGAAATACGGCGCACCGCTGCGCGTCCTGAAGAGCATGGTCGACGATCATGCCAACCTGACCGAAGTACTCAAGAACCGTGAAATCTTTTTGGCGGAGTACCAGCAGCAAGTCAACAACGAGTACCGTGACGTCAAGCGCCGCCTGAACAAGGGCATCATCAAAAGCATCATCTTCATCTTTATCACCAAGGTGATCATCGGTATCGGCATAGAAGTGCCGTACGACCTGATCGTCCATCACATGGTTGCACTGGTGCCGCTGGCCATCAACCTGCTCTTCCCACCCGCCTACATGGCCCTGCTGTGGCTGGGACTGAAAGTGCCATCACAGGCCAATGCCCAAGCCCTGGCACAGTATATCGACAAGACCCTTTATTCCCATGAACTACCCGTGATTCCCCACTTGCGGGATGCCAACAAGCGCAGCTCGCTGGGCGCCAAGTTCCTCTACACGCTCCTCTTCTTTGTGCCATTCGCCCTGACGGTATACATTTTGTGGCTACTACACTTCAACATCGTGCAGGCTATCATCTTCTTCGTCTTCTTCAGTACCGCCAGTTTCTTGGGCTTCCGTTTGAGCCGCCTGGTACGCGAGCTGGAAATTGTTACCAAGCAAAACGGTTTCCTGTCATCGGTACGCGACTTCTTTTACCTGCCCTTCATCGTGGTTGGCCAGTGGCTCTCCAGCAAGTACGCCAAGATTAACGCCGTTGCCTACGTGCTGGATATTGCCATCGAAATGCCCCTCAAAACAGTCCTGCGCCTGCTGCGCCAATGGACCCGTTTCCTCAACGAAAAGCACGAAGACATCTACTAGATCAGTTCTCATTTACGCAGCAATATGGTATGGTAGTGCTACTGATTAAGTTGGGTACGCTCATCCTGATCCACACCACAATACATTCTTAAATAATAAGGAGGCTTTATGTCTGCAAATAAAAGGAATATGACTGGTGCCGAGATGGAGGCTGAAGTCCTAGCAAAAATCGCTGCGTTCTCTGAAGAGAACCGGCCCCTCGCCGAGCGAATACACCAAACAATCATGGAGGCTGCCCCATCACTCCACCCCCGGCTGTGGTACGGCATGCCCGGCTATGCCAAAACCAAAGACAGCGCGGTCCTGGTATTCTTCCGTGAAGACGAAACGTACATGACGTTCGGATTCACCGAAAGCGTAAAGGTTACGCCAAAAGCAGATGCTGGGCATTTGCTTATGCCGTGCGCTTGGTTCTTTACGGACCTGGACGCCGCAACCGAACAGCAGATTGCCGCAATCGTTGCAGGCGTTGTAGCGGACTAGCCAAACCAATACTCTGTGGACTGGTACCAAAAAGACCCCTTTGCAGGGGTCTTTTTGGTGTTTCAGCTAGGATTAGTAGCTAGAAACGCGTGGGCGGAAACCGCTGTCGCGGTTGTCACCACCGAATGAACGGCGCTGACCACCACCGTTACCGTCGCGAGGAGCCTGTGGGCGAGCCTCGTTAACGATAAGCTTGCGGCCGTCAAGTTCCTTGCCATCGAGCTGCTTAACAGCTTCTTTGGCTTCTTCGTCTGAGCTCATCTCTACGAAACCAAAACCCTTGGAGCGGTTGGTGTCGCGGTCGATGATTACTTTTGCTGAAACGACTTGACCAACTGTTGCGAAGAACTCTTCGAGCTCAGCGTCAGTTGTACGGTAGGCCAATGAACCTACGAATAGCTTTGTTGCCATTTTAATTTTTCCTCTTACAGCACAGTAGGAGGTAGACTGGTTTTTCCAGTTAGCTGCCCCTCGCATACGGACACATGTAACACATTTAACTTAAACAAAAAAGAACGACGTGGCAGCTTCGCACCAAGCAATACTACCTTACCGGGCTCAATAAGTCTTGTAAAATATCTTACAGCGCTTATGCTTGGAACGCGCTTGTCAGGGGTGCTAAGCTAAAAAGCCCTGCAATTGTCCCGGTGTGATATTTACTACGTTCACCTTGGCATTCTTGGTAGTCAGGTACGAACGCAGGATTTTATAGGTGTCCACATCAAAGGCTTTCTGTACGGCAGTATACACCGGATCGCAGTACGCCTCTTGGGATACTTGCCCCACAATGCACCATTGATCAACCACCACGCCACTAGTGCGTGCATCTTGGTCGGTTTCGGTTACCAGCACCGGCGAGCTGAAGGGCCACTGCTCCACACGCTTGCGGGCAAAGGCATCAAGTAAGCGCTCGTTATAGTCAGCTGGTGCCTCTTTGCCAGCACAAGCACCCTGGCATTTATGGAGCTGATGCATAAAGCAGGCGCCATCGCGCTTTTCCAAACCACACAGCTTAGGGCAGAGTCCGTACGCTTTGACCAGATTATCAAGCGCTTCCTTGGCCTTGCCGCGGTGCGTATACACCGCCAGGATATGCTGAGCCTCGTCAGGATCAATGGCGCTGGCCTCTTCCAACACCACTCGTACATAGCCTTGATCATCCAGTGCCTGGCGTACCAGAATCAGCTTTTCAGTTTTGCGCAGGCGCTTATTGAACAAGGGCTGCAACTCCTTGACGAGGCGTGATTCCAGCAGCAAAGCCTCCAGTTCGCCAGCCGTTTCATGGATACGGATATTGCGCACCTGTTGGGCGATCTTGAACTCACCCACATGCTCATGGTCGGCAGCAAAATGCGACTTTACGCGGGTACGGATATGGACGCTCTTGCCCACATACAGCGGCCGGCCCAATTCGTCTTCGAATATGTACACCCCCGGTGTTTCCGGTAGTCCAGCCACCATTTCCGGGTCGAGTCCCTTGGGGAGCGACGGCAGTTTGAGCTGTTTGCTGATGGCGGCATGCAGCACTTCAATCTCGAAAGCTTGCTCAACAATCTGCAGGAACTCCCACAACACGGCCGCATCGTCATAGGCGCGGTGGCGGGCCGCAACACTGATGTTATGACGCTCGATAATAGCTGCCAGTTTGTGCGATTTGTACTCGGGATACAAGGCCCGGCTCAACCGGACCGTACACAGCTGTTTAGGGGTGAATGGCTTGCCGACACGTGCGAACTCTTGCTTCAGGAATGAATAATCAAAGCGGACGTTATGGGCCACGAACAGTGCGCCGTCCAGAATTTCATATAATTCTTCGGCAACCTGACCGAAGGTGGGGGCATCAGCTACGTCGTGGTCGGTAATGCTCGTCAGGTTGGTGATGTAGTACGGAATCGGTGTTTCGGGATCGATGAGCTTATTGAAGGTAGCCGTTACCTGGCCATTCTCCACGCGCACCACGCCGACCTCGATGACCCTGCCCTTAACGTGATTGAGCCCGTTGGTCTCAATGTCCACGAATACGACTGGTCCCTCTAAAGCCCTCATGCTTTTACCTATTATACAATCACGGCGCAAGAACCGCAGCTGTGACTTTTTGCAAAGCCGTAAGTGTTGCATGTTTTAATAATTTATTATATTATATGCAACTTATGCGACAATCCCGTGCCCAGCTGTTTGAGGCTGTTGTTGATGATGCCCAGGCGGTAATTGACCAGCTGGACCCTCAAGCGTTTCATCCGGACATTGCATCGGCAGTCGAAGCCCTGGCCACGATAAATCAGCAGGTGTTTCTGCCGAATATCAGCTCGCGGGGCATCATTGAAATACCCAAACGCTGGCAAGATGAAGACGGCGTAGCCCTCGTCCCTGTCCTGCCTCGTGACGGCCGCACACTCTACCTGGGCCACACCACACACCACATCACTCCAACTCGCATGGCAGCTATGGGCAGGCTTTCAGGCTTAAGCCAACTCAGGGTAGGACTCGAGACTGAAGCATACATAGCCAACCGACCCAATCACGAAAGAGTCAACGCCGTATCTGTGCGTGACCGTAAAACCGATGCCATAACTCATACGCTCACCAGCGAACATACTGTAGATGGCACACCCCTGCACTACCGCAGCCGACCCGTTATATTTATGCTGGCAGGCTCCAACGGCAGCCCTCTGACACGGGCAACCGACGCTATTCATGAGTACGTACACGCCTACGATGCCGAGCGCGATCCTGTGGCGGGCAGCTACTACGCCGAAATAGAGCAATCTACTCAGCATGAACTACGTGCCTATCATGTAGGCAGAGCAGCATTACTTGCTGGAAAAAGCGTTCTTCTTGGTGAGATGAGCAGTGAAGCTGCAATGCACGATCAGATAGAGCATATGCGCATGCAACATACCTCTGACGCCGCACCCTTTAAGCCTGACGACACACTTGTCGACTGTATGCTGCGCCATAATTTTGTAAACCTCTAGCAGGAGTGGAGCCTAAAATGAGGCAAAGCGTGCTACTGTATTCATATATGGCAACGTTTCACATCCACCAAAAAATCACTGCATTCGCTAATCAATACCGTGTATTTGAAGACGACAACGGCAAGCCCGGCAAGGTTATCGCCTACGCCCACCAGAAGCGCCTGGCTCTCAAAGAGAAAATCATCTTTTATACCGATGAAACAAAGCAGGAAGAAGCCTTCCACCTGCAGGCCCGCAATATTATGGAGCTCGCCGGCACCTATGACGTCAAGGACGGTACCGGCGAGATACTTGGCGTCCTGCGCAAACAGTTCAAGGCCTCATTGCTCCGCAGCACCTGGCATGTCAGCGCCAAGAATAACGAAGAAGCTATGTTGTTGGTCCAGGAGCGCAGCACCGGCCTGGCCATTGCCCGCCGCGTCTGGGGCTTTGTGCCATATATTGGCGAGCTGCCGTTCTTCCTGAAGTACCACTTTGACTTTGTTGACCTTGCGCTGCAGCAAACGGTTGCCAGCTATACCAAAGTGACGACGTTCCGTGATCACTACGCACTGACCGTTGAGGATGCCACCCTCGAAAACCTCGACTGGCGCGTACTCGTTGCCCAGGGCGTCGCCCTGGATGCCCTCCAGAGCCGCTAGGCCACTACACACTCTTTCCATCTCTGTAACGTACTTGCTTTTTTGGCCATTTTATAGTACTATATGCATAACCTTTTGGGAGTGTTATGTTTTTGAGGCTACCGTTTGACCTGGACGTTGATATACAACAGCTGGCGTTGGTACTGAATACCGCGTTGCTTATTGGCGTCCTGATTGTTGTCGAGCTGGTATACGCCGAAGCATCCCGTGAAAAACGACGCGACCTGCGCCTGTTTCTACCCCTGTTACTGGTGATTATTGGCGTCATGGTATATGCCGTGTACAAGCAGACAGGAAGCGCCTAGTATGAACCCCACCGGCCACACCCTACCCGAACCTGTTGCGCCACCGGCAATCATTTTCTCACATGGTCATCACGCTGCCAAACAGGCGCAGCACCCGTACCTGACGTTCTTCCGGACGGTAATTGCACCGCGCTTTACGCTGTTTTACCTGCTGTTTGCGATTATCCTGATGTCGCAAGTGGCCTTTATTTTGCACCCCGTTTTGGGCGTCTACGCAACCTTTGCTGCCCTGGTGAGCTGCATCGCGATTGCCTTGCGTCACGAGTCCATCCGTAAGCTTGCGGTTTCGGTGGGCATCATACCGGCAGCCACCATCGTTACCATGTGCCTGCCCCAAGGCAGCACCTTTGCCACCATGGTCGTCTTTTATGACGTCCTGCTGATCCTGTCCCTGGTGTACCGCTACATGTTCATGACGAGCGAACCCAAAGAAGACCGTGGACTGCGTGCCACCGGCTACCTGAAATCGATTCCTACCATGCTGGTATTGGGCCAGCTGCTGGGTGGCTTGGCATACATTGCCCTGCGTGACCACTATGCATACAGCGACATGTCTTTCGGCCTGGTAGCTGCCAGTGCAGCAATTTTTGCCATTGCCGAAGAGTCCTTCTTCCGCGGACTTATACAGCAGCGGGCCGGCAAGGTATTCCACCCTATCATGGGTGCCGTACTGTCTACGTTGCTCTTTGCCACCCTCAGCCTGGGCCAGGGTAACCTGCTCAGTGCTGGCGTAGCACTGGTGACGGGTGCAGTGCTGAGCACCGTGTACTACCACAAGCAAAATGTGC
>DASPHS010000148.1:0-2647 GCA_035629475.1 Saccharimonadales bacterium (SeqCode) | reverse complement strand
ACAAAAGCAAAAGCAAAGCCATATATCGGCACCAGACGTGCTGGGAAGATAGGCTCGCTGGCAACGAAGTTCCAGAAGATGACAAACAGCAGTCCAATGAAGGATCCTATAAACAGGCGGCCGAATTCCTTGAAACGCTTTTCATAGATGGAGCTGTTATACAGGCCCAATAGGCTGAAGATAAGAATCCAGAATGGTGCCAAGCCAATGAATACGCCCAGGAAGGCCCGGCCGTTCGAGGGGCCGATGTCGCGGGGGTCGATACCAACTTGGTATTTCACCCGGAGTAAGTAGGCTACGATGAATGCCGCTACCAGCGCCAGGAAATCACCGATAACCAGGCACGAATTGTAAACGAGAGAAGCATTATTACGCATATATTAAAAACATTGTATCACTCCAGGGGAACTCCGCTGAATAGTGAAAGCTCAGTAGAGTATACTGGGAAGTAGTAATGAAAATGTCTGACTTTCGTCCTACGAAACGTAACATTGTTCAGTTCCTGGCATATATGGTGGGTGGAACGGCTTACTTTTGGTCCGGCTACGCAGTGTTCGCTTTTTGTTATAGTGGGTTAGGGTGGAACTGGCTGTACGCCAAGTTGATGGCTGACCTGATTGGCTGGACCTTAAATTACGTGATCCAGCGTTACTGGGCATTTGCGAACCCTGCCCTTAAAAAGCACGAAGCCCGGACGGCTGGCCGTTACGCGGCCATTACGGCGTTCAATTTTGCTTTGGATTACGCCATTATATGGGGGCTTAAATCAATGGGTGTTTCGCCGTATGTGGGATTCTTTATATCGGCAGGTTTCTTTACGGTGTGGAATTATTTATGGTATCGATTCTGGGTATTCTTTGGAAAACGTAATGTGAGTGGTGGGGTGAATAAACATGGCTGACGCTGTTAGACCAACGAAAAAGCAACGGGAACTACTGAACTTTATTGAGCAGTTCATAAACCAGCATGGGTATAGTCCGAGTTACCGTGAGGTGATGACCGGATTAAACTACACCTCGGTAGCAACCGTTGCCTTACATATTAATAACCTGATTAAGCGGGGGCACCTGCGTAAACGTGACCACTCGGCGCGCTCCCTGGAAGTGGTGAAAGTTCGCGTGGCTGATGCCTCAGCCGAGGGTGATACAGCTGCGGCGCCAAACGATGACGCCCAATGGCTGATACGGCGAGTAGATGCATTATTCACTACGGCAGAATCAGCCGAGAACGTGACGCAGGAGCAGCTTGACCAGCTGTTCATACTGACCGGTGCCGCCCAAATTCTGGGCCTCCAAGAGGCCTCACAGGGCTTTATGGAGCGCCTGGAAAACCTGAAACGCCGCCGCTAAGGATAGCGCTTTGTTGGCAAAATAACACCACACATATAGTGGGTCAGCATGCTATGATGCTTGTAGTTAACAACAAAAAAGCTGGAATCCCGTGCAAATCGGGAACTGTGCCGCAACTGTAAGCCCCACCACCAATAACCACCAAAAAGGGTAAGTCAGATACAGCAATCGTAACCACATCCCGAGCAGGATAGGCGGCTGTATTTTGTACCCATGCCACTTCCCTGCTCGAGACCAAAAGAGCAGGGTTTTAGTTTATGAGCGAAACGCTCACCATCGTAGGGGATATAGCAGAACGGGAACGGCTGGAGCTGGAGCAGCTGTGGCAGCTGCCAGCGGTTGTGCCGCAGCACGAGCAGCCACCAGCCCCAGAGCGGCAGGAGACGTATGCCCATTCGCTGCGGGTAATCAGTAAGCTGGGAGCTTTAGCGGCAGCTAACCTGTTACAGACACCGGAAGGGGTGGCGGCCCGCAAAGAGCTGCAGGAAGAGTTTGAGTCGTCGGTTGCCGAGATGATCAAGACCGATGTCGAGTTTCGTGGCGTCCTGGAGATTAACCGCGAAGACACCTATGCCATCAAGGACGGCAAGGTGCTGGCCTATGATGGCAAGACACCCGTAGTTGATATGATTGCCACCGGCGTGGAGGCCTCAGCCAAGGAGGCCCTTAAGGACAAACGCATGTGCACCCAGGCTAACCGCGACGCGGCAGATTTGCGAAACGCCCACGCAGTCGATGCCATGGAGCCGGGCATGACACGGATTGCAATCAGCATGGACCCCAAAGAGGCTATGCAGCGTGACGGCGTGGACTTCTGGGAAGGTTTTGGCTACCGCGAGGGGCTGGCCTTTATACAGTGGTACACCAAAGTTGATGCTGATACCTTGGTGACGGGCACATACTCGATTGATCATACCGACCTGGAGGCCTTTAAACGGGTATGGGCCAAGGCTGGTGGTGAAATCCCCGCGGGCTTATCAACGGATCAGTGGCTGGACTGCGCCATTACCACCCAGTGCGGCGTGGAGCAGGCCCGGGAGCTGGTCAAGACTATCCGCAATCAGTATTATCGCCAGCAGCACTTGCCTACTGAGCGCTACGCCATTAATGACTTTATGGCCCTGAACCAGCAGGCCATCAACCAGGCCTTCAATGAACTGTATATGCCGATGAGTATCGCCCACGATACCGGCCGCAAGAACGCTACTATTCATGCCTTTGTAGAGGGGATGTTGGCCAACCCTACGGCACTGAAGGATGGCACGGCTGCCAAACTGCGCAAAATATATAATCACGAT
>DASPHS010000147.1:0-5203 GCA_035629475.1 Saccharimonadales bacterium (SeqCode) | reverse complement strand
CCTGCATGGCAGACCCGGGAACGAGCAGGTCGATGGTTTCAGCGTTTTCAGTGAGGGCTTTTTCGGCTAAACGGTAGCTGTCGGTTGCGGCCATATACAGACGACCTTCGTAAGTTTGCAGGAGTACGCCGGTTAGCACTGGCCGGGCTTCATCTGATGAGGCGGCCATGACTACCTGCTGCAAGCCTTGTTTGAGCACTGGCCCGGCGACCGTCCAACGTTTACCCTCGCTAATACCAGGCATGACAGGGAACTCTTCTGCCGATACACCATTGATGACTGATTGGTATTGGTCAGTGGCAATGTGTAATTTGTATTCATCAAGGTCGAGATTGATCACGCCACCAGGCAGGCTGCTCACAAAGTCTTGCATCAAACGGGCAGGGACAGTAATCGAACCTTCGTCGTCTACCTTGGCGCCAATGTAATGGGTAATGGCAATGTCGAGGTTAGTGGCTGCAATACTCAACCTATTGTTTACGGTCTTAATAAGTACGTTAGCAAGAACGGGAAGGGTACCGCGTGTATTGGCAACACGTGCAACGGTTCCGAGTGCTTTATTCAGATTTTCCTGGGTAACTTGTAGCTTCATGAATGTGTTCCTACTATTAATTACTTATTTATATATACATATAGTCATTATTATAGGGTGTGTGGACAATGGGTATAAGGTACGTCCTAACAGAGGTAAAATGACTACTTTGGGAGTGGATAAAGGGGGTATGTATTGCTGTGTACGAATTGGTGTATAACTGCGAGTTGTACCACTACCACGTAATGCAGCAGCAATTTCTGCGCACAAATTGTGTGCAACCCACAGGCTTTTAGTCACCGTTTGCACGGCTTTTGCACTGGTTGTACACAACAGCCAAGCAACAAAAGGAACCGTTTTACTAGGCATATAACCGCTCCTTGATTTCCGATATGGCGGTACGGAGCTCGGCATCCAGCCGTGATTCCTTTTCGATCTTTTCGACGGAATGGATGGCAGTGGTGTGGTCTTTGCGGCCGAGCTCACGGGCAATCTTAGGAAAGCTCAAGTGCAGTTCGCTTCGCAGCATGTACATGGCTATTTGTCGGGGAACCACAATGTCTTTGTCACGTTTTGGTCCGACAATATCCTCCACGGCCACCTGGAAGTGACGTGCGGTGCGTTCAATAATTTGTTTGGCACTTATGTGCTTGGGGCGGCTCTGAGCGGAACCGAGCAGGCTACTGGCAATGTTCAGGTCAGGATCGAGGCCGCGCATTTCACAGAAGGCCAGGAGCTGATTGAGTGCGCCTTCCAGCTCGCGGATGTTGGTCTGCACATTGGTGGCCAGATATTCGGTAACGTCAGCAGTCAGTTGTATGCCGTGATTGTGGGCTTTGGTTTGCAGGATAGCGCAGCGGGTCTCAAAGTCCGGTGTCTGCATGTCGATGCTCATGCCCCATACAAAGCGGGAGCGCAGCCGTTCTTCGAGGGTGGGTATTTCACGCGGCGGCTTATCGCTGCATATAACAATTTGTTTGTTAGCCTGATGCAGGGCATTAAATGTATGGAAGAATTCCTCCTGAATCTTTTCCTTGCCGGCCAAGAATTGCACGTCATCCACGATGAGCACGTCAGCTCCACGGTAAAAGTCTGCAAAGTCAGTATTCTTTTTAAAACGCAGGGCGTCTACGAATTCCTGTACGAATTGCTCACTGGAGACATATACGACGCGGGCATTGGGGTTTGCCGCCAGGACGCCATTGCCGACAGCCTGCACCAGGTGTGTCTTGCCGATACCAACCCCGCCATAGAGGAAGAGTGGATTGTACTTGGTGCCAGGTTGGGCTGCTACCGCTTGGCAGGCTGCATAGGCAAGTTCGTTGCCGGAACCCACGATAAAGTTATCAAAGGTATAGCGCTCATTAATACCTTGCCGGTAGGTGTGGGCCAGGACGTTGCCGCCATTGCCACCAACACTTTGCTGGGGGCGGCCTGAAAAGTGTTGGTCACGATCCATGCTGGCCTGGCGTTGGCTGGGTTGTGGGGCAAGTACGACTGGCTCTTCTTCCTGTCGGGCCCGAGCAGCGCCGGTATGAATTTTGTACTCAATCTTAGCTGGGGTAACACCATTCTTCTTGAGCGTCTCGACGATAAGGTCGTTATATTTGCGCTCCAGCTGTTGCTTCACAAACACATTTGATACGCCAATAACAATGCCGTCATCGTCCTGGCGCAACAGGGAGGTGTTTTTGAACCACGTGATGAAGTTCCCTCTCGATAGCGACAGTTCGATTTCCCCTAAGACAGCTTGCCACAAATTATTCTGCACCCCAGTGTTACCCTCTCGCTCTTACTTTCACAGATGTCTACCAGCAAATATAGCGCAAAAAGTAGGAGTTTTCCACACATTAAAAGTTGTAAAAAGAAGTTTTTGCCAAATGCTCAAGAATAGGGGTTAAGTTATGCACAGTTTGCATTCCTCTCTTGAAAACTGTGGAAAATGCTTGGCTAAAAGTGGAAAAGTTGCTATTATACGTGGGTTAAACATTGTCAATTTGACGTATCGCTGCAAAGTCACTGGCCAGAAAGCTGTACGTATCAGGTATAATGGCGATGATAAATAGTAAATGGGATGTGATTGGCTCGGTAAAACGGCGAGCATCCTATATAATGGAAGACAGTTATGCCTAAGCGAACATACCAACCAAAGAAGCGCCACCGCGCGAACGTCCATGGCTTCTTGAAGCGCATGGCGAGCCGTGCTGGTCGTCTTGTTCTTAAGCGCCGCCGCCTTAAGGGTCGCGTGCGTTTGTCACACTAAGCCTCGATACTATATTGCCCTTATGCAGGCTTTAGGGGCACCTAAAACGGAGACATCCGAACATACCTATGATCGATAGAATACACCGATTTCAGGGACACGGCAGTCTCCGTTTTGTGTATCAGAAGGGCAAAGTGGTTCGTGGCCAATTTTGTTCTCTGAAGTTTATTAGTAATTCCCGTCGTGACACATACCGCTTGGCGGTTGTTGTCAGTCGCAAAGTGCACAAGTCGGCCGTGGTCCGCAACCGTATCCGCCGGCGTATATATGAAATTATCCGCCACGAAGAGGCAGCAATCTGCGGACCATTTGACCTCGTGTTTACCGTATATAATGACCAGCTGGCAACCATGCCCGCCGCCGAGCTGCGCGGGGCCCTGGTGAGCCAGCTTAAGAAAGCATGCGTACTCGCGGATGAGCCTGCGCCTACCGAAGCACAGCATGCTATAGTAGAACCCAAGGAGCGTTAGTAGTTACATGTTTGATACACTTATTGTCCAGCCAATTTTTAACCTTTTGGTGTTGATTTACGCGCTGCTTCCCGGCCACAACCTCGGTTTGGCTATTATTCTGTTTACTATTGTTGTCCGCATCTTGATGTGGCCACTGGTAAAGAAGCAGTTGCACCAGGTAAAACTGATGCGCAAGGTCCAACCGGAACTCAAGCGTATCAAGAAGGCCGCTAATGGCGACCGTCAAAAAGAGTCGATGATGATGCTCGAGCTCTACAAAGAGCGGGGCATTAGTCCATTCGGCCAGATCGGTATCCTGTTGCTGCAGTTACCGATTCTGCTTGGTCTGTACCTGGGCCTGCAGCGTATCCTGAGGGATCCGCACGAATTAGTTTCCTTTGCATATCCATTCCTGCAGGACCTCAGCTGGATGAAGCAGCTGGCGGACAATATCGACATCTTTGATGCCACATTGTTTGGCGTTGTTGACCTGACGCGGAGTGCGCTGGGCGATGGTATCTACTGGCCAGCGCTGCTGATTGTTATCGCCAGCGCAGTTGCGCAGTACTACCAGTCCAAGCAGCTGACTCCCGACGACAAGGATGCCCGTGGCCTGCGCGCTATCCTGCGTGACGCCAAGCAGGGTAAACAGGCTGATTCCAGTGAAGTAAATGCGGCTATGGGGCGCAGCACCCGCTACATCCTGCCTATCCTGGTATTGCTGTTTACGGTGCACATCGCATCTGCACTGAGCCTATACTGGCTGGTAAGTGGATTGGTAGCATTTATCCAACAGACTATCGTACTCCGTGATGACGCGACTGAAATGGACGCTATCGCTGATGGTAAAGATACCGACAAGACCAGCAAGATTGCTGAACGTGCCAAGCATGCTGTTGAAGCTGAGGTTGTAGCTACACCCAAGGCTAATGCGAAAAGTAAAGCAGCCCGCAAGAAGCGGAGGAGCAAGAAATAATGGAAGATTCCATCCAGTACGCCAAAAAATACCTTGAAGACATTCTTTCGTTTTTTGGACTCAATACTGACGTACACGCTACAAGCGAAGACGATGTGATTGAGCTGGAGGTGCCTTCGACCCATTTGAACGGCTTTCTGATTGGCCAGCGCGGTGAGAACATGCGCGCGTTGCAGTTCCTGGTAAGCAATGCCCTCAAGAACCAGGGCTATGAGTACAGCCGCGTGAACGTTGACGTTGCCGATTACAAAAAGCAGCGTGCCGACCGCCTGGCGAGCCAGGCAGAAGAGTGGATGAAGCAGGTCAAGGAATCGGGCGAGTCCATGGAGCTGAAGCCTATGAACGCCGTAGACCGCCGTACGGTGCACAAACTCGCCCAGCAGTATGGTCTGGTGAGCGAGTCGGTTGGCGAAGGCCGTGACCGCCGGATCGTGCTACACCCCGGCGAATAATAGCCTACGTACACTACATAAAAGGAGCCATACATGAGGCTCCTTTTATGTAGTAATGGTTCTCATTGTGCCTAGACGGTGTCGGCTACACCAGACAGTATCATGCCCAGCGCAAGCAGCGCAACAAACCCAACAATGATGGCGATAAGCGCATACGGGGTGCGGAGTGGGAAGAGCGGTTGCGTACTCTTGCTGACGTAGTGGTTATAAGCACGTACGACGGGCAGTGTTGCCAGCAGCATACCCACAAAGCTTATGGCGCCCAGTACAACCATAAGGAATGGATTGACATTGTCACCGTAAGCAATGCCACCGATAAGGGTAGCTACCAGCACGATGGCAGCCAGGCCCTGGGCGTTATAGGTTGGCTTGTAGCCGCTGTGCCTGGCGTGCTCTTGGAGCTTTTTGAAGAGTGCGAAGTTAGTAAACACGGCGAATAATGCACGCAGGGTATTGTTATATGTTTTATGTTCAGCTTTGCCGACGACCTGCCAGGCTTTCCATGTCCAGTAGGTGGCGTATAGGCCG
>DASPHS010000146.1:0-26160 GCA_035629475.1 Saccharimonadales bacterium (SeqCode) | reverse complement strand
TCGTTTTTTGTAAGTTCATCAAGGAGATCCATTATCTTTCTGTTTCCACCTTTGAAGCCCTGTGTTTTGATTTGTGTAACGATCTGACGTTGTGATAGGCCGGGATTAGCACCTACGAACGATACAATTTCATCGAGCTGTTCACGGTGCCACTCCGCTGACGATTTGCCGGTGCCTACATATTCAAATTCAGCGGCATTTTCATGGAACCGTAGCTCAAAAGGCTGCGGCTCCCATATATCTCGATTCTTCGTCTGAGTCAGCCTTACGAACTCGCTTTGTCCAACACGGCTCACAGCAATATGGCAGTCGGCCGCAGCAAGGATGTCTGATGAGCCTCGCATTTCAGCCGCCGGATTTGATGGCCCGGCTGTGCCTTTGCGATTGTGGTGAAGTATCAACACAGCGAGTCCTGCGTCCGCAAGCTGATGGTAACAGTCCATGAGGGTTGCCATGTCACCGGAGGCATTTTCATCAGCGCCATTGAAACGGGTGAATGAATCAAATATGACAAGCCCCGCCTTTAGCTCATCTGCTTTCGAAACGATTGTTTCCGCATAGGCTTTGCTCATTTTGTACCCGACGCGGGAAGTGAAGTGGATTGGCATGTCGCCCTTTGCTGCAAGCTGTTTAAAGCGTTTCTGCATTCTCCGCTCGCCGCTCTCTTCATCAATAATCAGCACGCCTGTTTGTTTGGTGGGGAAGTGACCGAGTGCCAAACTGCCTGTTGATACTTTTACGGCTATTTCCATATACAGCCAGGTCTTGAAGCTGCCAGGAGAGCCGGATAGTATCGTTACGCCTTCGTCAGGTATGAGGCTCTCAACTAGCCATATTTCGGGAGGAAAAGTCGTGGCGAGTAGGTCTTTCAGTTGCCGTGGTTGTAGGTTGATAGTGTTGTTCTGTTTCTTGTCTTGATTCATTTGGTGTTCCTCTTTGCTCCTGATTCAGGGCGCACTTAACGAGCCCAGTCGTGGACTATATCCAGCTAGTTAAGGCAATCAGAAGCAATAGTCTGCAAAGTATTCGTTTGTAGACGTTTAGTGCTTGTTATTGATGACTGTCGGTATTTGTCTGTTTACTTAGTGGCTATATTTGTCCTTTGCTATTTAGTTGTTAGTAGCCGTTACGCTCTCACTAGCGGGTTGCAGTCAATCCTCTGATTTATAATTTAGCAGGAGACTCGTGCCGTTTCGTTTGATGCTGTTTACACCATAAAACAGCCAGTGTGAGTGGGGCGTTACTAAGTGTTTCTAGCTGTGAGTGACTGTGTTTAACAGATAACAAAACTAAAAAATCCCACAAAAATGTGAGATTTTTACAACAATAGATTTTGCTTAACGGTAGCTGACGTTAAGCGCTGTTTTTTGCTTTCCACGAATGAATAAGTCTTCTTTGAAGCCAAGGTCTGCTTTTACCTTTTTGTTGAGACGTACGACCGCAAAATAGACAGGTCGCTCTTTGAAATTGTCGCCGCCAGCTTCAGCTATGATGTTCACGTCCAAGTGGTATTTATCTCTTTCGCTAAAGACGTTCTTGCACACATAGAACTCAATAGTGTTTTCAGGTATTTTTAGTTGACGCGGTCCACGATGGAGAACTGATTCTTCCTCGTCGAACCACAGATCTCTGTCGGCTTCAATTTTTTCTGTATGCTTTTGACGGTAAAGCATGAGAAGTCCCCAGCCAATAGAACCTAGAATAGTAACAATCATAAGCACTATAAAAGCCGTGCCCATTGTAGTTATTGCCTCGTGTTCATCGGGTGTGAATTCTAGTTTTTCAAAAGCGAATATAGGACTAAAGTACATAGCCTTAATTGTAGATTATCTTTGATGGGATAATTCGACTAAAATGCAAAATTCACTGTTTCGCCGTTGTTATTACTGAGAGAAATGAGTTTTATAAACCTTTGAACAGGTCTGCAATGTTTACCTTGAGGATAGCTGCAATCTTGGACAGGGTCTCAAGCCTGGCCCAGCGTTTGCCGGTCTCTATGTAGGCAATAGCAACTACGCTCATACCTATTCGTTCGGCTAGCTCTTGTTGTGTTACACCACGAGCTTTGCGTACTTCGGCTATACGTTTACCGAATGCCTTCAACAGCTTTTGCTCGTGTGTATTACTCATACACTAAGCCTAGAAATTATAAACAGTTAGTTACATAAACAGTTAGTTTATTTTTGATGTAAGATATGCTACTTTTAACAGATAGAAAGTAAACAGGGAGTTTATAAAGTGAATTGGTTCAAAAAGCACAAGATACTAACAGTTATCGGAGTTATTGTGTTGCTGGCTATTATCGGTGGTGCGGCCGGCGGAGGAAGTGATACAAATACCGCTAAAAGCAACGATAGCAAAACAGAAACCTCGAAAGCCGATGACAAAGCAACGGTCGCAAAAATTGGCGAAGCTGCCAACGATGGTAAGTTTGAATTTGTAGTAAAGGGCATTGAATGTGGCAAAACTTCTGTAGGTGGTCAGTATCTTACCAAGACGCCACAGGGCCAATACTGTCTACTCAGTGTCACCGTAAAGAACATAGGCGACGAGGCTCAGAGCCTGTTCTCGTCTAACCAGAAGCTCTTTAACGCTCAAGGCCAGCAGTATGCCGCAGATGATACTGCGACCGCTTACGCAGCCCCAGAAGGCAGCACATGGTACAGCAATATCAATCCCGGCAATAGCGTGGACGGCACCATTGTATTTGATCTGCCTAAGGACCAGGCACCGGTGAGCGCTGAGCTGCACGATAGCTCGATGTCTGGCGGTGTTAAAGTTAACCTGCAATAGATTACTTGTTTTACAGCTGGGTCACATAGCGGACCCAGAATAAAGCGAATAATTAAACTGCCTTAAAAGTATTTACGAATACTGGCGAAAGTATTACTATACTTATAAGTCTCATTACAGGAGGCGCACAATTTGTCGGCCTAAACTCTTGCTTGCAAGGGCATGGCTTAAAAGCCAAGCTAGATACTGATCCCGTCGTCAGCATCCTAGCTTGGTCATGGCCCGAAAGGGCTATGGGGCGAAAGCCCACTGGTGGCGGGTTCGTTGTATCTGCCGCCTAAATCCAAGCTAGGAATTATCTATGAGCAAGCGACTACATGCAGCCGTTGAGGTTGTATTTATTTTTGCCAATTTTCGGAGCAGGGCATAGCGGCAATGGCTATCGTCAGTGCTTCTACTCAATTGTCAGAGCGTCTTACATGCGCTATTTGTTCTGTCTCGTTGACTCTTGATAGCGCGACCGCTGGTCTTTACGACGCTAATAATCAACAGACGCTAGCCTGTGTCTCTCATTTTTCGGAACCGGAGAAGCTTATTATAGGCTGGGCTGATTTCATAAATAGGGAACAGAAGATATTCGCAGTGCGTATGCAAGAGCGAGGTGGTTTAACTTACCGTCAGGGTGGTGCGAATGCATGGCCTAACCCGTGAAGAAAATTCATTTGGTGCTAACCCAGGTACAAAGGATCTGGCTCGTCATATGTTTACACGCATGTGGTGCGGCAAGATCGTGGTAGTCACGGACAGACCCCGTGCCGTCAATGGGCCGCTCCGCAGGCAATGGCTTAAGCTGGCTCGTAAAGTCAGCCGTGAGCGCTCCAGCACGCTTCAGGCAGGCCGTCTGTTGCCGTTAAGCAATATGATTGCCCGAATGACCTCAATGCGCCTTACGAGTACCTGGCCGGATGATTATGAGGCCGATGTTTTTATTGTCACCATTGAGCGGCTGCTTCATTGGCCGCCAGATTGCCGAACTTTATATGTTACATGTGACATGCCACTTGAACAGCTGCATATCATAACAGCGCTAATGCCGAGGAATGGATTAGTAGTGATGTGCAAGCTTTCTCAGGCCAACTCCGAGACTTATAAGTCGTAGACTTTTGAGTCGCTAAAAAGCACGCTGTAGTGAATGGCAACTACAGCGCTTCAAAAGAAATTTGGCAAAAACGTACAGCATTATCGTAAGGAAGCTGGTCTTACGCAAGAGCAGTTAGGTGAACGCACTGGCTTGGACCGCGGCTATATCTCAGGCGTCGAGCGTGGTGTACGCAATCCGGCTATTTTGAATGTGGAGAAGATAGCAAAAGCGCTTAAAGTAAGGCCAAGTTCTTTATTCGAGTGACGTCTCTATGAGAGGTGATGATATTGCCGAAAAAATGTTATCCGCTTTAGCACAAATGCTTATTGACGATAGATTTCTTATTGAAGTAGGCGCTAATGAGAGGGCGATGACCAGTCGGCTCGCCGCCTATGTAAAATCCCAGTTTGTTGGCTATGATGTCGATTGTGAGTATAACCGAATGGGTAATGCCCAGAAGCGTCTGCTGACATTGAATAACCAAAGAGTATATCCGGACATTATCGTGCATAAGCGCGGTACGAACGAAATGAATCTTTTAGTCATTGAGGCCAAGAAAGAAGGAGTATCTAATCGGGCAGACATACTCAAGCTCCACGCCTATAAGCAAGATCTGCACTATCAGCATGCCTGTATGGTGATATTTCCGTCCACGCCACAGCATTTACACGATGAGGCACTAAGCAGGTACATACAGGTGTATTAATAAGGTGCCCCAGGCTATTACTGATTATGAGCGCACTTCTTGGAGAAGATGATTTCGGATAGACTCGCCGATTACTTCACCGAGGCGTACAGGTACGGCATTGCCGATGAATTTAGCGACTTGCCCCATGGGAACATCCTTCTTAGGGTCATAGAACTTATAATCAGTGGGGAATGTCTGAAACAGGGCTGCTTCCCTCAAAGTAATAGCTCTATCTTGTTCAGGATGACCAAATCGTCCATTTCCAATTCCGGTACACTGTGTTGTCATTGTCGGTGAAGGCTGATCCCACCGCATACGGCCGTACACGCTGGTAAAACTCTTACCCGAAGGTTTTTTATGACATTCCAACAGCAACTCCTCGGGCCATGACCGCTGATCGCCGCCATCTTTGGGCGTCAGGCTGATTCTGGTCTTGTTTAAGGGGCTTAGCTTTCTCGCTCTGTGCAAAGGGTCAGAGTCAGAAGCTTCGCCATCTTTGAGGGGCTGGAGATTGCTAATTACATCCTTAACCGTAACCTTGTGTTCCTTGTGTGTTTTTTCGATTAGCGCAATATCCCCGTGGCGTGACGCTAAGAGCACGAGCCGGTTGCGGGATTGCGGCACCCCATAGTCAGAGGTATTTATTACCTGATAACTATACTTGTAGCCATTCTTTTCTAAAGTATTTAGAAACTTACCAAAGATGGGGTATTTTTCCTTGTTGGCCAAGCCCCTCACATTTTCCATAGATACAATGTCTGGCTTTAATTGCTCGACTAGCTCGGCGAATTTTTCAATCGGAGTCTGTTTTTCTTTAGTATAGCTTCGCCGATTCAGCTTTGAGTACGGCTGGCAGGGTGCGCAACCTATTAAGACTTTGTACTTGGCGCCCTTGTAAAGCTTTTCTAATTCACTGGCGTGAACATCAGCTATATCCTTGGCTATAAAGTCAGCGCCGTTGCTTGCTTCGTATCCATACTCGCATGTTTTGTCATTATCAATCCCTGCAACTACATCAAAACCGACATTTTTCAGCCCATGCGTGAGCCCGCCTATACCGCAGAACAGATCAATAACCTTTGTTTGCTGAATAAGATCTTTGCTCATTACCATAAAGTATAAGAAATATCGATAAGCTTGTCGATAGGCAACATTAATTACTTTTCAGAGGAGTAGGGCATTAATCTTTAAGAGATATTGGCGTAAAGCGATTCCTTTCGGTTGGGGGCAATGATGGTCGGGTAGATAAAATCGACGCCAGACCACCTTAGTTCCGACTTACTGCCCTTAACCAGGAAAATCCAAAGAGTCGGCATTTTTAATTCTCGTGCGTCGGTCTGTTCCGGCCCACCGATAATACCGCGGGGCAATGCGCCGCTGGAAATATTCGACCTATCGGACTCACGGAAGCGAAGCCTGACGTTAGGTCCGTACGCCTTAATATTTTTTAGGAAATTCAAGTAATCATGCATTAGCTTGTGCGACCGGGCTGCCTGGGGGTGGGACTTAATAGTATCTATGAGTTGGAGTGCAATATCGGTACTGATTACGATACCCTCATGGCCTGATTCTTTGTAATCGGGGAAGTGCTTGGCTAATATTTTTTCAGTTCGTTTACGGATAGTGTTTGCCTTTGGTGCTTCAATGATTGGCCGACCTGGATGTACCTGGCTGCCGGGGAGGATAATATCAACGTTGCCCAAATCTATAACATTATTTCTAGTAGGTCGTAGTCCTTCACCGCGGTTGGTCGGAACAATAATAGCCTCCATGTCATCACTGTGCTTGTCAATAAATTTGCGCATAGCGTTGTCGCTATTATGTATCCAGTAAAAACGAGTATAGAGAGTCGTTGGCAGGAAGACTTTGGTATACTGCAAAGTCTTTTGGCGGTACCCGAACATGCGTGCGTGCTGATGCATAGTGTCCATCTGTGCAGAACGTGGTGATCTAGTGTAATAGGTAACGAGGAGATTCTTGATTGCGAGGCCACGGCCCACGCTATTCCCGCCAATGAGAAAATTGTAGCTACGGCTAGGGCTTTGTGCCGGTCCGCGCCGGTCGGAATTTATGACGAAGACCTGGCGCTGCGGCAGAGTGCGTTTAATGGCCATTATTACTTCATCCATTGTGAACGGTGGTGTTTTGGTGCTGCGTGCTACGACTTCATCGTAAACCTTGCGAAGCTGCTTAATCTTCCTGGCATAGTCTTCTGATTCGTGGTCGTTCAATATGCGCAAAAGGTCATTTACATAGGTCGTAATTTTTCGCTTAACAAGTGAGTGATCGAACCGGTTTAGGCTAGGGTGCGCCAGCATATTGTACTCATTCCAGCCACGTTCAAGCCCTATGAGTGTCGCGGAGACTACGAAAAAATCAATCGCTTCCGCTAAACCGCTCGGAATATCGTCTTCTTCGCCGAGTAGTTCGTTGACCTCGTCTTCATCAACGATAAGGATGTATTTGTTGCTGGCCGGGTTTTCATTCGCAAAGAACACATCGCCGCCGACGTACCCTTTGCCCGGTGGGATCAAGCGGATAAATGCCGGCCTGGTTTCGCTATCTCTATTCTGTAGAAATAATGCCTGCGGTGTGCCAGTGACGCTTACGAAGATTGCTTTTGGAAGCGACCGTTTCAGGCTGGCAAGGTCGCGACTATGTATAAGACTGAATATTTTGCTGGGCTCAACGTCAGTTCCGGTACGGGAGCGTCGACCAGTACTTGTATCCAGGGTTGCCTGGTCGCCTTCATCATCAAATATAAGGGCTGGAAGCTGTTCGGCGCCTATAGCCCCCAAGAATGTAATGACTTTCTGAAGTATTGCTGGGCCTTTGGAGCAAATAATTACTACTGAATTGCCTTCGTTCGGCAGAGTGGACTTAAGGAGTTCTACTTCGCCATCCATGTCATTGAGTTCGGCTTTAGAGATGACCTTCACTCCGGGTAGCCCTTTCTTGAAGGCATTGTATGTCTGCAATACCAAGTCGTTGATGTCCGTGGTCAGCACTAAAATAACCTTGAACTTCCGATCTATGGCAAGGGCCGAGGTCATGATCATCGTCCTAGTTTTACCACTTTGTATGCGGCCGTAGAGCAGGCCAGTAGGAATCGTATCGCCAGCGTTATTGAAAGCGGTGATTATTTGGTCGGTAATCTCGGAGAACTTTTTTACTTCTTCACCGTGTTCTGCTTTAAGACTTTTGTCAGAAAATACGGGGTCAACGGTCATGGCTTCTTCGAAGTTGGGCATATCTAATCCTTCACAATGTTATAGGTGCATTGTGGGCCGTAACCTTTATTAATGCAAGATTTTCAAAAAAATACTTTAAATTACAGGGGTGAATACTAAATTTAGTGTATATTCAAAAACAGTTACACATTATTTATAATCCTGAAGTTAAGAAATTGGCAATATGGAGCAGAGTAGCCTCACGGGTTCTTTTACGCATCAAATCACTCTCCCATACAGCAATGATTGACCAACCATTTTGTAGCAGCTCGTTGCGTTGTCGTTTATCACGTTCCATGTTCGCACGAATTTTCTTAGTCCAGAAGTTATCTTCACCATGTCTTTCCAGTAAATATGACAACTTTCGACCATGCCAAAAATCACCGTCAATAAAGACGGCCTTTCGTTTTCTCGGCAATGCAATATCCGGCGAACCCGCTGCACGTTTATAATGTCTTTGGAAGTAAATCTTGTTTGCGCGTAAGTAGCGGAACACTAGCAACTCAGCCTGGCTATTCTTGCCTTTCACGTTCTTCATGAGCGCACGACGTTTATCAGCAGGGACCATATCAGCCATATTTTGATTATCTCTTTATTTTGTAGTGCTAGGCCGTCTCGGGTGTTTGCTGAATATCTTTGTCGCTGTCTTTCTGATTCTTTTCATCATCAACTAATTCGGCTTCTACTTCAAGATTCTCAAGGCGAGCTATGCGGTCGTTCAGCTTTTTAATAATCTCATCATTCTGGGCACCCATATTTTTTTCTTCAAGCTCGCGTTTTTCGCGCCTAAGTTCCTGAACCTCTTTAATGAGTATCTCTTGTGACTTTAGTATGGAATCTACCAGCCGCAAGTTCAACTGCTGAAGCCTTTCCGCTTCTTCAGCCTGTGACTTATCGAATGCCTTTTTTGCCGCCTTCTTGAGCTTTCTATCTTTAGCTCCATTAATATTTCGGTGTCTCCGATAGTCAAGTACAAGTTGAGTCATTACACCGGCGATTACGTTGCTTGTAATATCGCCAGCTGTTTTGAGCGCACCCTTCATGTAGTCGGCAACATGATACTTATCCCATAGGTCAAAAATGATTTGTGGATCAATATGCTGTAAGAAGTCGAGGCTGACAGGGGAGTTGCTGGTAATTTTCTTCACAGATGTGTACCGTTGGAGATTAAGCTCCAGGTTGCGAGCGTTGCGCATTTTTACCGTCCGGTAAACACTCTTACTAAGGTCATGATAATTTCCATCATCATCATAACGGTCATCCTCGATTTTGGATGCTTGAAACATTTCAAGCGAAGCAGAAAGTGTCGGCTGGTATTCTGATTTGATCCTTTTGATTGCTAGCTTTAGTTGTGGATCGGAATTTATAAAGTCGGTAAACTGATGCTCAATGTCATCAATGCGAAGAATTGCTTCAATGAGGATGAAGAAAACGTCATATTTAAAAATTTCTGATAGATCATGTTCTTCGACACGTTGGTGATACTCATTAGCTCGTAGGTAACCCTGCTTTTTCTGAAAGGTCCGGTTAAGAGCGTTAAACTTTGGGAGGGCTTCATCAAGAATTGATTCCAAAAACGTCTTATCCTTAGCTGTGGGTAGGATGATGAAATGGAGCAGAACGAAGAATTGCAGGTCAGACTTGGTTGCATTTGCAAGAGTATCTTTGTACAAGAAGTTGACCACTTCTTCTTTTAGATTAAAAAGCGATAAGTTCCTTGAACCTTTATCCTTTTCTTTTATATGCACCAAGACGCTCTTCACTAGCTTGCACCTGTCATTAGAATGTGGTCATAGTATACAAATTTATTAGCAGTAAAGATACAGGAAGGGCTTAACGGTAATGCAGCTGCTTCTTTAGTGACGCAACATAAACGTCTGAATATCCGCGGCCGCTATTGGGCTTCGGCATCGTCACTTTCAGTTCGAATGGAAGTTGGGTTAGAACTTCACTATGCCGCAGGAAAGTGAATTCATATGTCAAAGATTATAACAGAGGTAATCGAAAGCTTAAAGGAGAGGCTAAGACCGGCGAACACTGTCCTTGATAACCTCGCGGATAATCTGTGCCTTAGTCTTGCCGGTATTCACAGCCTCCCAGTGAAGCAGATTGTATGACTCGCGGTCGAGTACCATGTTGAAGCGTAGGTCTTTGGCATCGGTATCGTTGTCGCGCAAGAAGCTCGTAACGATATTCACTAACTCTTCGTCGCTATTGTAGACCTCGGCCCGCTTGAGTGAGTTATGATTGTCGAGAATGTACGGCTGCTGCTTGGATTCGAAAAGAATAAGCAGAGGCTTTTTGTGCGCAAGTGCTTGGGCCGCAATATAACCCATGCTGAATGAGGGGATGCTTGCATCAATGATTACGACATCTGCGGCCGCAATAGCTGTCAATGTATCAGAGCTGATACTTTCCCACTCTTTGTCGGTGTAGTCGTTCTTTGGAGCATTGAGCTGTGGCTGCTGGTAGTTGTCGAGCCAGTCGCTCACAAGGCTCTGTCCATTCGTCTTGATAGTCGAGATTATTAAATTGTACTTAACTATGTGTTCGGGTATATCTTGCAGTGGAGCAGAGAAGTGGACCTTTATCATCTTGCGCGTATCTTACAACAAAGTTGAACTACTTACAATTTCATAATTTGTTCTTGACTTACGTATGCATGTGTAAGTATTATTGCGGAACCTATGAATTCAGTTATTGCTGTTAGCTCTAATTCTAAAACTTCTACGCCTAAAGATATTGTTGTTAATTCAGTAAGCAAAACGGTGAATATATTACTTGTGGGCTGCGGGCCGCATGCCAAGCGTGTCTACCTTCCGGCGCTTAAACAGCTGAAGGCAAGCGCGAATGTACATCTAAAGGCTGTTGTCGAGCTTGAAAGTCAGGCGAGTGACGCGCGGGCAACAACCAGCAAGTTATTTAAGAGCGTGGATTTCGTATTCACGCCACCGTTCAAAAGCGCATACGACCTGCCGTCGGTTCTAAAGAAGAAGCTCGACAAGCTGGTGGACGAGCGTAACATCAACGCGGTTATTATCGCCACCGAACCTCTGTCGCATATGCAGTATGCATTGTGGGCGCAGAGCAGGGGTCTACATATACTTATGGACAAGCCTATTTCTACTCATAAGAATATCGCCAACTCGATACCGCAAGCGAAGATGCTTGCAAGGGATTTGACGCTGCTGATGGGCAACCGTAATCCACGCAAGGCGTTCATTATAAATGCACAACGCCGCTACCACCCGGGCTTTCAATATGTACTCAAGAAAATCCAGGAAGTAGCTAAAGGCTACGGCATTCCTATTACAGCCATGCAGAGTACGCACTGTGACGGGCAATGGCGATTGCCGAAAGAGATACTTACGCAGGAGTATCACCCGTATATCGGGTATGGAAAGGTATCGCACAGTGGTTACCATCTAATAGATGTTATCGGTCGCTTTGTGCAGGACTCATTTATTGCGGCAGGTAAAGATTTCGACAAGATGGGTGTTTATACAAGCTTTGTTAAAGCTACTGGTTTGCTCAGCCAGCAGACCAGGGAAGACTACCTCCGCATTTTTGGCGAGCAGTACGAGGTCGTCAATGAGTTCAGCGATGAACAGCTGGCAGAATTGTATAAGAAAGCCAATGAAGCAGAAATCGACAGTAGCTCGCTGATCACACTCTTCAATAAGGGGCACGCAACGGCAAACATCTCGCTTAACCTGATGCACAACGGCTTTGCTCGCCGTGATTGGGTCCTGCCAGGCAAAGATCTTTATAAGGGCAATGGCCGCGTTAAGCACGAGTATCACAATATCGAGCAGGGTCCTTTCCAGAACATTCAGATTCACTCATACCAATCCAATGACAAGCACGAGGTGAGCGGCGAGAGTGATTATGCACTGGGCGGCAATAACCACTTCGACATTCATGTCTTTAGGAACAGCGGGATACTGGGCGGTAAGGCATTGGAGATTATCAACAGCAAAGACCTTGCCGCTGAAATTAACCACGACAGCAGTAAGCTGGTAGTCGAACAAGTGAAGCACAAGGTCGTAAAGGAATTTGTCGAGATCGTATTGGGGCAGCGTGAGCCGACCGATACGAGTTCTGACCTTTCGAGCCACAATTTATCGGTTATTCTCATGTCACTTATTTATAGGTCAGGTATACAGCGCAAGGAGGCGGTTGCTCATTATGTCCAGTAAAGATGTTCTACAAGAAATGGCTGTCGCGTTCAAAAAGGGCGGTATTGCGACAGCGTATAATTTCCCGGGTTTCAACAGTCACAAGCTGTTTGATTATTTGGGCGGTACGATAACAAGTACGAATGAAAAGATTGCTTACGAACTAGCATGGGGTAGCAGCCAGGCTGATAAACCAGCATTAGTAACATTCAAGAATGTTGGCCTCAATGATGCGGCCGATCCATTCGTGAACTCTATGCTTACGGGGGTAGGAGCGGGCTTAGTTCTGACGGTCTTTGATGACATAGAGCTAGAAGGTTCGCAGTGCATCCTGGATTCCAGGCACTACTTTGAATTCTATGGCGGCCTGTGGCTTGAGCCGTTTGATTTCGAGAGTGCAGTTACTCTAGCTGAGGCAGCACCCCAGCTCTCGCAACTCTTTAATATCCCAGTCGTAATGCGCCTTACTAATAGGGCCGTACGCTTTGAGTCAGGTAAGAGCACGGTCTTTCCGGAAGTCTCGCGGATCATCGAGCTGGCAAAACAAGCCATAGGCGAAAGCCAGCTTGATACGGTAGAACCGATAGTACATCCTGTAAACGGTGACGCTCAACGTAAGCTCATAAGGGCTAAGAGTGAAGTAATCCAGCGTTTCGTAAATGCGCTGCATGTCGAAATCAATCCGGACGGGTTAAAGGGCGATGTTTACTGCGGTCATGACGCATATAACGCAGGCAGCCACATCGTTACCTTGCCGGTACCGCAATGTAGTGCAACCGAAGCTAATGTCATTCATGAAGTCGGTGATGCTGTTATAGCTAAAGAGCTGATGTTCCAGACTTCGTCTGTCGAGCTGGTATCGGATAATATTGGGTACAACACCGCAAATGCACAGCAATACATTATTACGCCCCGCTACGAACGGCTATTCAAGTTATTGAAGCCGCAGTTCGATTACATCACGGGTGACTTAGGTGAGTACACCAAAGACACACTGCATACTCTTACACACTGCCTTTGCTTCGGCTCTGCAATATCAGCCGCTGTAGGTATGGTTGAGGCGGGTAAAAAGGCTCTGGCTATTACTGGTGACGCCTCGTTCCATCATTCAGCCAAGAACGCCATGGTCGAGGCAGGTATACGCAAGGTATCTGTAAAAGTCGTACTACTGGATAATGGCGGTTCGCAGGGCACTGGCGGCCAGAAAATTCCCGGCTATATGCCTGATGAAATTGATGTCATCGAGATAGATTTTGACGCTATAAGCGAGCAAGAATTGTCGCAAAGGGTAGAAGAGTTTGTGGGCGCTCCTCAATCCGTAATTTTGAAAGTTAATCACAAGGTATAAAGAAATGTCCCACTATATGCACTTGGAAGGTATGGACCTTTCGGGTAAGACCACAACAGCTGCTCGGTATGCAGAGCAAAGCCCGCTCGACTGGAGAGTTAATCATAACTCAATCAGCGAGCACAATCCCATATATGAATTGGCTGACAAGCTGCGCCTTGAAGACGCGTATGACCCTGAAGTAGTAGGCAATGTATATGTAGCAGCACTTATGGGTGACATGCGAACCTTCGAGCGCCCATCGGGTATAAATGTTATTCAGGACTCCACAATCGTATTGCGTTCTCTCGCGTACCATACCGTTAAAAAGACACCCCGATTAGGTAGCATGCTACAAGACATTGCGGCCGAGCATCCACGGTTTGATGCATCTTTTTACCTGTATGCGGATATGGACGCACGACGTGACCGTCTAGCGCAGCGCCAAGCTGAACGGCCGTGGGAAGTTGCAGAAGACGACCTGATGATTCTGAAAGACCCGAAGCGCTTCGAGGATATGGAAGCTATGCTGCAACATTGGTCTACGACTATCTTTAATTCGACCGTTATTGATACTACCGAAATGACGCCGATGCAGGTACATAACGCGATTGCCGATAAGTTTAATCCTGGAGTGAATAATGACCGCATATAACCACCTAGAGGCGTTACATACTGTGGCGGCAGTGCCGTACGAGGCTGACGCTGGCCCGCGCGCAAATAAGGAGAATATCCTGGAAGCATATGGTTTCAGTAAGGGTGCTAATCCAGCAGAAATTACCGATTTTGTTTTCGACGAACAGAATCCACCAGATGTAGAGACTCACCTTACAGAGCATGTCGAAGCAGGCAGGTACACCGCTCTATTGTTCAGAGGTGGCAAATGGGAAGCCATGGGTGGCTTGCCCGTCGTATATGTAATGGATGAAAAAGACATCAAAGAGCGACTTACGTTCGAGGATGGGAAGCTTGTCGAGGTTGAAGCTGACGGAATGCGCTTTGCACCGGAAGAGGGTAGCCGTGCGACTGGCTACACACGTCGCAAATCACAAAAGATTGCAATCAACGGTTTCGAAAACTACGATGAGACACTAGAGGTAGGTCTGGGCGGTGGCTTCCGTCTGCAAATAGATGGCGTCGAATATGAGCGAGGCATACCACAGCTTACAATGTCAGCCTACTTCTCATTCAACGATTACGGTTCCCGCGTACTGGCGAAAGAAACCGAAGAGCACGCCAAAGTTCCTATGGCTAATAAGGCTTTTCGCGTACCGATTGTAGACGGCAAGTTAGTATTGCCCGTAAAGGATATGACAGTCGGTGACGTCGCCACCGCAAGCGACGCTATGGATGTCGTGCTGTCCAAGCTCTTCGAACAAGATGGCGAAGCGATAGATAAGCTTACTCGCGACCTTATGACCGTGCGGTCCATCCCTGAAGTGCACCAATTCGAAGGTATCTATGGCGTTAATCCCGAAGCAGGTGTAAGTGCCGAGGTTATCGACTTCGACGGCATTGATACATTCGATGTCAGGTCGAATGGTGATGAGCAAACACCTATCGAGCGATTGACTGGTGGCCAGTTGGTGAACGCAGGGTATCTGCCAACAGTCGATAAAGGCGACTTAGTTACATATCACCGCCAGCAGGGCGACATGCGTAGCGAGCTTGCTCGGCTTAGCGAGTCCGAAGAAGTCAGTGATGTAGTTAAGGGTATTGCAGGGTTAAGGCAGGGCGAAGATATTACTGCGTATGCCAGACGCTTACAAGGGCAGGGCCGGATGGCCCGCGCACTTGGCTATTGTGGCATTGCGTGGACTGAAACCGGCGCTCCCAATGTACAGCAGTTCGAAACTGGCGACCTAAAAGTCACTCGCGTAGAAGCAGGCGGATTTATGACTGCATTCGTCGAACGCGATGGCCAGCTTATTGATACGAGTGACGGCAAGAAAATCCTGGAAGTTGGTAAGCAGGTCGCTGGCTACAGAATGCTTAAACTATATGTCGATCTTTCAAAAGAAGGCGACTAATAGGCGCACCGCAACAGGGCTGATACAATAACCGCTAAGAAGGGAACTATATGAACACAGAATTAACATACAAGTACTACCGCAAACTGAACAGCAAGACCGTTTACCTCGTTTTGCACGGCGGTGGTGCAGAAGGTATTGAAACCTCATTTATCTCGAACATCATCAACTCGCTCGTCACCAAAGGCGACAGCGTTTTTGGATTCAATTTTCCATACTGCGAACGCGGTGATGAGAATTCAAGCGGCGAGGAACTTACCGAAGAGACTGTTGCACTTGAAGATGTCGTGCAGTATCTCCGCAGCGAAGGCTATGAAAAAATTGTTATCGTTGCCAAATCACTCGGCGGCATCACGACCAGTTACTGGCTCGAACAACACCCTGCAAGCGATGTAGAAGTTGTTGTACTTGGCTATGTTCTTGGCAGCGTAAAGACCTCAGCTCTCGCGAATAACCTCCGTGCTGTAATCCAGGGTGAAAACGACCGTTTCGGTAATGCGGCTGCTGTCGAAGAAGAGCTCACTTCGTCTAGCATCAGTGCTAACGTCATCGAAGTCCCTCAGGCTGACCACAGCTACCGCAACACAGAAAAAGAGCCAGTCTACCAAGGCCAGGCAATCGAACTGTTGCTACAAGCTCTCTAGGCTGCAACTCTAAAAATATAAAAGCACTGGCTATTTGTCAGTGCTTTTTGCTTGCCACAATTCTTTGTTTATTTCTGCGATGTAAATATTGGAGTAGCCGCGCCCGCTTTTCGGTTCCGGCATCGTCACTTTCAGCTCGAAGGGAAGTTGGGTTAAAACTTCACTATGCCGATAGTAAGTGCACTCATATTTACTCTATTTTAACAGAGGTGAAGCAGTAAGTAAAACAATCTCCGGACTGGCGACTCCCAGCATATGAGACAATTGTATATATGGACAAAGAAGATATATTATGGTATAATTAATATATGAAGTTATTCCGCCGCAAACAAGAATTGCAGGAAGCCCTGGCACAAAATGATAAGCAGGAGCGCACCAAGCTCCGAGCCGAGGTGTCTGAGTTGCGAGGGCATGTAGCACACCTTATGCAGCTGAAGCCCGGGCCTCAAGCGGAGGATATGCGTGAGCGGGTTGTGAACCCTAAAATTGTGGCCGACACAGAAAGTGGCGGCCAAATTGCAATCAGCATCAAAAGAAATCCGCAGTTGCGCAATCACGGATACATATCTGTTGAGTATTGGAATGCCCGAGGAGTGCAGGCGGCACAAGAGGCGGCAACTAAACTTGACCGTGGCGACGACATGACGGAGGCGATAGCCGTAGACGGCCTCTTTGATTGGCGGGGAAACAGACTTATGGAGCCCTCCGAAGACAGTCCTCATTACATGAAGTTCGATGTAAATAGCGGAGTATGGTCATACTATAATGAGATACGCGTAACTGAAACTATTGGTGCAGCGAGCGATACCCATAAAACGTATGATTACGCGCAGGTGCAGTCGCTTATTAAGCAAAACTTTACTGTTCTAGCCGAAGCTGCACATGTTTCACCGGAATACACAGGCGCCACAGCCGAACAGATACTAGCCACTCAAGATCCGTGGAGTGCAGCCTATACGCCTGCTATGGCCGCATTTGATACGCCACACATCACCCTCCCATAGTCAGTAGGCAAGGACATTTAGCCACGTAACCTTAGCCCCCAACATAAAAGTCCGATGTTTCTGCACGGGCTTGGTGTAATTGCCCATAGTGCGCTATAGTAGTGTAAAAGCACTAACGGTATGGGTGACATGGATAAATTTCGTCCGAACAAGAAAGTTATACTCTCAGTACTTGGCGTATTGGGGGTTCTTATAGTTGCAGGTGGGGCTGGCTTTGGCTTCCGCTATTTGCAAGACAACAATACTGATCCGAAGCCAATTACTTCCTTCAAGGGAGAGCCGCTCCCGGAGGATGTTGAAGATGCGCAGAACCTGCGTGTAGCAGGTGATGCCGAGGGCTCACTCAAAAAGATTGATGACGCTCTGGCTGACGATGGGGTGTCAAAAACTGAGAAGTACCAGCTGTACATCCAGCAGGGCAACGCCCATTCCGATAAAAAGGATACGACTGCTGCTATCGCATCATACCTGCAGGCGGAGCAGGTCAGTGAAACATACGAAATTGTGTCATTGCTCGCTAGTATGTATGAAGAGACCGGTAACAAGGCTAAAGCGGTAGAGTACTACAAGAAATCCATCCCACTCATACCTGATTCGCCAATGCAAAATCGCTACAAGGCTGACGCTGAACGCAAAATTGAACAGCTTGGGGGGCAGAGCTAGCAATGAAAAAGTTTTTGTTATTAGCAGGCGCCATTGGTGCATTCTTAGCTGGTTACGGCGCTTCGGCGTCATTTGCTGCATACCCGAGCGGCGGTATTCATGGCCGTGGCGAGCACAATGGCTACTTTACCAACGCCAACGACGATATGGGGTCCGAGGTCTTACGGCCTGTCTACGATGGTGAGTCTATTCGACCCGATGTGAATGACGCTGACAGCTTCATCACCTTTATTAAACACACCAAGCTTGATATTGACCAAAACGGTAGTGGTGACGCGCGTGACAAGACAGGTGCAGCATTTATTATTCACACGATGCTGGGATCGAGCACGAGCGCTCGCTCACGTCCGCCAACAGCTGCCCAAATAGCTGACTGGGAGTCCCGTGTCCGCTATCTTGATTCACACGGCAAAGTTAGTTGGCGTATAAACTACAGTTTTACCATCAACAGCTACTGGCAGGCGACTGATGGCGGCGGTAGTAATCCGAATGACGACGCCTTTTATGACGAGAACGGTACTAAGCCGGCGATCGTATTCCGTAACATGAGCAACCAAGTGGTCTATGCCATCAAGTGGGAGTGCGCCAACCCTGTCGGTACCGGCAATCTGGGTCCCGTGCCAAACACTCCAGAATTCAATATGTATGGTAACACCACAGCCAGTATTAATGGTGGTTCTCCGGTCATTTCCGGCAATGTCGCCCCTGGTGATCAGGTGGTATGGCGCCACAACCTTAACAACAACTCCGGTCCTAACTCTACGTCACCGGATACTGTTGCATGGCGCGTATACCGTGACTCGACCATCTTGTTCAGTGGTAACGCCGGTGTCTTTGCTGCGGGAACAGAAAAGCTCAATATCCAAGTAGAGAACTTTACCGTCCCGAGTAATGCGGCGCCTGGAAGCCAAATATGTAGACAGTTGTGGTTCACTCCCGATACCCACGTATCGGGCAGTAGCCAGTATGCAGTGGAACGTTGTTTAACAGTCGTCTATAACTTTGATCTTAATCCCATGATTAATGTGACAGTGAACGGCGCAGCACCATCCGGTGGTACTGCTGAGGTGGGGGATAGCATCGCCTATACCTACGTCGTAGATAACAACGGGCCAACTATTAGTCAGAGCACGTCCTGCACCATATACAGGATAGATAGGGCGGGTTCCTATGCAGCGCCAAACCCCATCGATAGCGCTTCGTTCCCCGGGGGATACACGCAACCCAGTACCGGCTGCCCGCGTACCTTTGCTGTCGGTAATACTAACCTGGTAACCGAAACGATTACTGCAGCCGCTAACACGACGCATTGCCGCTCGTTCTTTGTGAATCCTGCTTCATATGGGGGTGGCGCACAGGGGGTGGAGTCATGTATCCGTGTCGTTGCCCGGCCATACTTAAAAGTGTTCGGTGGCGATGTACTTGCTGGTGGTGGACTTGAAACAGCTCCTGGAACTTGTTCGACCAACGCTAATGCGCAGGTTATGGCCTGGAACAAACGCAGTGCCGACGGCTTTGCTGGTGCCGGCGCCCAATACGCAGTGCAAGCATTGAACCGTATCGGAGACTTTGCTTCTGCCCAGCGGGCGGGCAGCAGTGCGCCAGCACCCGCATCGCTCTCCTTCGCCAATACTTCAGCTAATACAGCAACAGGTAATTTTGGCGGTAGTTTCGGCCCTGGCGCTGCACCTTGTATCAGGGATTACTGGGCAGACAAGCCTGCTACTACGCAGTCCTTTGCAGGCATAACTAATATGACCACGGGTATATACGCTAGCAGTCCCAACACGAATATAGCCATTAGCGGCAACATCAATCCTAATCAACGGAGCGTACTGTACGTTGACGGTGATGTGCGCATCACCGGTAACATTGAATATACCGGTAGCTGGAACCTTAGTAGCATTCCGCAATTCCTGCTGGTAGTAAAGGGTAATATCTTTATCGACAGTGGCGTTACTCGTCTTGACGGTAACTATGTGTCACTTGGTGATGGAACAACCAGTGGCGGCGGTATCATCTATACCTGCACCAAGCCCCCTGCAAACCAAGCAGAGGTAGTCAACCCAACACAGCTGCCACTTGGTGGCACCATGTACACGCAGTGCGACGACAAGCTGACGATCAACGGCTCCTTTACGGCTAACAGGGTAGACTTCCAGCGTACGCATGGTTCGCTCAAGCAGAGCACCTCGGGTGAAGCAGCTGGTAGCAATGCTATTGCTGAAGAGTTTGTCTACAGCCCCGCTAACTGGATCGCCCAGCCGCCATCAGCAGGGCAAACAAGCAGCTACGACGCTATATCCAGCCTGCCGCCAATCTTGTAAAAAGCTTGCAGCAATACATCTTGCTTATGCTATAATTTGAGTAACATGAGCATACTGAGTGGGGTTTCTTCGTTCTTCGGTCTCGATATCGGCACTACCGCCGTTCGGTTAGTGGAATTGCATGGTAGCGGTTCGGTAAAGACACTAGTTAAATATGCTTACGTACCTGTAGACAGCAAACTGGTACTAAGTGATTCTAAAGCCGACCAGCAAAAGCTGGCACAGGTTATAAAAGATTTGCTAGGGCAGGCCCGCATGACCACACGCAATGTGGCGGTCGGCATTCCATCCCAGCGGGTTTTTACTGCTGTCGTTGACTTCGATCGTCTGCCGCCAGCAGAACTGGCTAAGGCTATTCGGTACCAGGCAGACTCGCTTATTCCTACGCCTCTTGATAAGTCCAAGATTGACTGGGCAGTTATTGGCGACTCCCCGAAGGACAAGACCAAGGTAGAAGTGCTCCTTTCGAGCGTAGAAAATGACTTTGTAGAGCAACGCCTGGACTTGTTGGAATCTATTGGCCTGGAAGTTATCGCGTTTGAGCCGGACAACCTGGCGCTGACACGAGCACTTATTGCCCAAGATGGCTTAGGGCCTCAAATGGTTTTGGATATTGGCAGCAAAACAACTGACTTGGCTATTACCATGAACGGCGCACCACGCTTGACCCGTTCTATTCCAACCGGTGCAGAGGCAATTATCCGCGCAGCAGCCCAGAACCTCAACATCGAGGACAAGCAGGCTCGCCAGTTCGTATTCAAGTTCGGGCTTGGCAAAGACAAGCTTGAGGGGCGTATCTACGATGCCATTATCAGCACGGTTGACATCCTGACGACAGAGGTTGATAAGTCGATAAAGTTCTTCCAAAGCCGTTACGGCGATACGCGCATTAGCCGTATTATCGTAACCGGTGGCGCCTCAGCATTACCCGAGTTTCCACTATTCCTTGCGAACAAGTTTGGTATTGAGGTGGAGATTGGAAACGCTTGGCGTAATGTCTCATTCTCACCAGATCGCCAGAATGAGCTTTTAGCAGTATCTAACCACTTCGGTGTAGCAGCCGGCCTTGCGGAGCGCGTAGAATGATCCAGTTTAACCTCCTCCCTGACATTAAAATCCAGTACCTTAAGGCAAAGCGCCAAGAGCATGCAGTAGTACTGGCATCAATCGTCGCGGTTATCACTGCCGTAACAGTACTCGTACTGTTACTTGCTGTTGTTCATGGCCTACAGAAGAAAAGCTTAAGTGACCTGAACGGCGACATCAAGGTAGCCAGTGACGAACTGAAAAGCACAAAGGACCTGACAAAAATACTTACGGTGCAAAATCAGCTGAATGCGTTGCCAGCCTTACACGATCAGAAGGCTGTTTCATCACGGCTGTATGACTATCTTTCACGGCTGACACCTTCAGACACGAGTATCTCAAATCTGGTGCTTGATCTTGAGCTCAATACGCTCGAGGTGAGCGGTAATGCTACATCACTGACATCGGTCAACACCTTTACCGACAACCTCAAATTTACGCAGTACTCTACCGAAGCTGACAGCTCCAAAAAGAATGCTTTCACCAATGTCGTACTGGCTAGTTTTAGCCGGGACAGCGAAAGCACCTCGTACAGCATAACCTTCACATTCGACCCCATTATATTCACCGGCACCGCAGAGCCCGAACTCTCCGTGCCAAGTATCATCAGCACACGCTCGGAAGTTGATAAACCTGACGCCCTGTTTCAGGTAGAAGGACAATAAAGATATGGCAAAAACAGGTTCATTCACCAAACGCTCACTTATCACCAAGGCAAACAGCCGTATTGTCTGGTCTACGGGTATCGCAGCATTTGTCGTTATCTTCTCAGCGGTAGCCTGCAATACCCTAATCGGGCAGGCCACCTATCAGAATAGGGTGATTGCCGAAAAGAAAAAGGCACTCTCTACCTTACAGAGCGACTTGAATGCTCGCGATACGCTGGTATCTTCGTACAAATCATTTGTGAACACTCCGCAAAACGTATTAGGCGGCAATCCTGATGGCTCCGGTCCACAAGATGGTGATAACGCCAAGATTATTCTTGACGCATTGCCCAGCAAGTATGACTTCCCGGCATTAGCGACCAGCCTTGAGAAGCTGATTACCGATCAAGGCCTCAAGATTGTGTCCATTGGCGGTACCGACGACGAAGTTGCACAGTCTGCAAACCAGTCGAGCGTGACTCCCGCGCCGGTAGCTATACCATTCCAGGTAGAAGTTGGTGGTTCATATGACGGCATTAAGGCGCTTGTCGATGTCTTTGAACGCTCTATCCGACCCATCGACGTGCAGAAGGTTGAGATAACCGGCAGCGACGGCAGTATGAATGCCATAATTATCGCCCAAACGTACTACCAGCCAGAAAAGAGCCTGAACATTAAGAGTGAGGTAGTAAAGTAATGAAACAAAAAGACATTGCCCTCATTGCCGTGATAGCTATTGTGAGCGGTGTCATATCGTTTATCGTATCCGGTATGATATTTGCCAAGCCTGCTGATCGTGAGCAAAAAGCCGAAAAAGTGGACGTTATCACTTCTGACTTTTCTCCACCAAGCAACAAGTACTTTAATGCTCAGTCAGTTGACCCAACGCAGCTCATCGAGATTGGTGATAACAACAATCCTAACCCATTTGTTTCAGGACAATAAGCGTAAGCGAGCTATAATAAACCTATGAGCGTATTGTCTACCGCAGCCCAAAAGCAGGTTGAGGATACTCTTGTCAAAGAAGGAGTACTCACTGCCGAGCAGTTAGTTGAACTCAAAGATAAGGCGGAACAAGAAAAAACGCCTTTCTTGAGCTTTCTAACAACGGGCGGGGTTGTGCCAGACGAGGCCCTTACCAAGGCTATCGCACATGTCGCCAAGGTGCCTTACGTCAACCTTTCGGGTGCGACAATTGATCCAGAGGTGCTCGAACTGTTGCCTCAGGAGATTGCTGAGCGCTACATGGCAGTGCCACTGGGTGAAATGCAGAACCGCCTCGTGGTAGCTATGCTGGACGCCGATAACGTACAGGCCGTAGACTTCCTATCCAACAAGATCGGCCGTCCGGTCAAGGTGTACGCTGCCAGTGAATCTGGTATTCGCAATGTGCTTCGTCAGTACCAGGGCGACATGAAGCAAATGGCCGAAATCGGTGATATTGGCGTACCTGCCACGAACGCCGAAGTAGAGCAGTCCAAGAGGCAGCAGGGTCCGACCATCAATACTGATACCAAGAATTTCAAGACAATCGTGCAGGACTCGCCGATTAGTAAGGCACTTTCTACTATCTTGGAATATGCGGCAAAGAATGGGGCAAGTGACGTACACATCGAACCACTTATTGATTCGCTCAAGATACGCTGTCGTATAGATGGTATCCTGCGCGAAGTGCTCAGACTTCCCAAGAGCACCGAGCCGCCACTTATTTCGCGTATCAAGATCTTGGCTAACCTCAAGATTGATGAGCACCGGGTTCCTCAAGACGGTGAGTTCAGTATTAATGTTGGCGGTAAGGCTATCGACCTTCGTATCGCTATCTCGCCAGTTATTTGGGGAGAGCAGGTGGTTATCCGTTTGCTTGATAAAAGCGGTACGAGCTTGAATCTGGAGGACATGGGTTACACGGGGCGGGCACTCCGTACTATTCGTGACGGTATCAAGAGTACCAGTGGTATGATCCTCACTTCCGGTCCTACCGGTTCCGGTAAGTCTACCTCACTGTATGCTTTGCTGAATGAGGTAAAAAGCGATTCGATTAACATTGTTACCCTCGAAGACCCTGTTGAATACAAGATGGAGGGTATCAACCAGATTCAGGTAAACGCTGAGGTGGGGCTAACGTTTGCCAATGGGCTACGTTCTATCTTGCGTCAGGACCCCGACGTCGTGATGGTAGGGGAGATCCGTGATAAAGAAACGGCAGAGCTTGCCGTGCAGGCGGCACTGACTGGTCACTTAGTGTTCAGCACGCTCCACACCAACTCAGCTGCCGGTATTTTGCCACGTCTCCTTGATATGGACATCGAACCATTCCTTATCGCCTCCACGGTCCGAACAGTTATTGGCCAGCGTTTGGTACGTCGCTTAGCGGGTGAAAAAGAGACGTATGAGTCGGACAAAATAGAAACTGAGGCTATCAAGAAGACTTTGGCTCATCTTTTGCCTAAAACCAAAGAGGAAATGCAGAAGGTTGCCGAGGATCTTGGCTATGAAACCTTGCCTCTAGGCAACCAAAACGCTTATACTTTAACTAAGGGAAAGGATAGTCCCGAAACCCCCGGCGGTTACAAGGGTAGAATGGGTGTATACGAGGTATTCAATATTACCCCAGAAATACAGCAACTTATCCTTAAGCGGGCCACCAGTGCCGAGATTCAGAAGATGGCAATCCAGCAGGGCATGGTAACCATGCGCGAAGATGGCTATATGAAGGCCTTGGCAGGACGGACAACACTAACAGAGATAAATCGCGTGGCAGCCGCCGACAACGCGTAAAGAACAAGTAAAGGGTGGACTAATCAAATGCAGGGAACGCCAAGAATCGAAATACTCCTGGAGGAGGTGATAAAGAAGAAAGCTTCTGACCTTCACTTACAGGTAGGCTTGCCCCCTATGCTTCGCATAGATGGCGCCTTAACGCCAGTTAACGGTGCAGAGATACTCAGCGATGAAGCTGTTGAGGCGCTCGTATTCGCCATATTGGATGAAGATCAAAAACAGATTCTGCTCAAGGATAAAGAGTTTGACTTCAGCTTTGCATTCGGTGACCTAGGCCGTTTCCGTGTCAACGCATTCCACGAGCGCGGTAACTTGGCCGCAGCTTTACGACTTATTACCAATGAAATCATGACAATTGAGCAATTGGGCATGCCGCCCATTGTTAATAAATTTGCCGAATACCCGCGCGGTCTTGTATTGGTGACCGGTCCAACGGGTTCTGGCAAGTCCACGACCTTGGCTGCAATGATTCACAAGATAAACACCGAGCGCTCGGAGCACATCATTACCATCGAGGATCCTATCGAGTATACGCACCGTTCCAAGAAGTCTGTTATTGTGCAGCGTGAAGTACACTACGACACCTATTCCTTCTCTGCAGCCTTGCGTTCTGCATTGCGTGAAGACCCAGACGTAGTGCTCATTGGTGAGATGCGCGACCTTGAAACCATTGCTTCAGCTATTACTATCGCCGAAACAGGGCACTTGGTATTCGCTACACTGCACACCAACAGTGCCGCACAGAGTATTGACCGTATGATTGACGTCTTTCCGCCGCACCAACAGCCCCAAATTCGTTCGCAGCTTTCTAATATTCTTATGTCTATCACCTCACAACGCCTGGTGCCTGCCATTGGTGGTGGCCGCGTGGCAGCTGCAGAAATCTTGGTGGCCACACCAGCGGTTCGTAACATTATCCGCGAAGGCAAGACCCACCAGCTTGAGGCTGTTATTCAGACTGGTGCTGAGTTCGGCATGCAGTCTATGGATAAGACTTTGGCTACCTTGGTACACAGTGGCACCATCAGCTACGACGAGGCCCGTAACTATGCCGTCGACATGGATGAACTCGATAGGTTAATGAGGAGCTAGGTTACAATACAATGCTTTCTTTCCGTTATACTGCACGTGACCCGGGAACGGGCCAATATATCAAAGCTGAAGTTCAGGCTGAAAATGAACAGGCCGCCAGCAAGCTCATCCGCAAGGAAGGATTGGTGCCCATCGACATCAGTCTGGCGGAAAAGTCCGCTACCGGCTTAGGCGCACGCTTCAACCGCGTAAAGACTAAGGACAAGGTCCTTTTCTCCCGGCAGCTTTCAACGCTGATAAACGCCGGTTTGCCACTGGTGCAAAGCTTGCGCAGCGTTAATCAGCAGACTACCAGCAAGCCGCTCAAGATTGTTATCAACAAAGTTATCTCTGATGTTGAATCAGGCTCGACGCTTTCGGCGGCCATGGGTAAACACCCGACGGTCTTTAACCAAGTGTATACAAGCCTTATCGCTGCCGGTGAAGCCTCCGGTACGCTTGATAAAGCACTTGAGCGCCTTGCTATCCAGCAGGAAAAAGATGCTGACATTATTAGTAAGGTCCGTGGCGCTATGGTGTACCCGATTATCGTCCTTGCCGTGATGTTTGGTGTTGTCGGGTTCATGATTGTGAAGGTCTTACCACAAGT
>DASPHS010000145.1:0-6438 GCA_035629475.1 Saccharimonadales bacterium (SeqCode) | reverse complement strand
GGCCATTGTAGTGTGTTTGTAGCCCAAGATATAAGGGTAATACTGACCTGACATCATCCCCTCCTTCCTCCCCGTTGCCGGGGCAGTCTAGCTAGAAAAATTCAACTAACTATAAGGGTTGCGCTCGTTGATGGACTTAACCAAACATCTCACGACACGAGCTGACGACGGCCATGCAACACCTGTCACTGCGCTCAATAAAGCACTTTCGTCTTTCGACAAAATTCGCAGGATGTCAAGCCTGGGTAAGGTTCTTCGCTTACCATCGAATTAAACAACACGCTCCACCGCTTGTGCGGGTCCCCGTCAATTCCTTTATGTTTTAGTCTTGCGACCGTACTCCACAGGCGGGATGCTTAACGCGTTAGCTTCGCTACTAGAAGGGTCGATACTTCTAACAGCTAGCATCCATAGTTTACGGCGTGGACTACCGGGGTATCTAATCCCGTTTGCTCCCCACGCTTTCGTGCCTTAGTGTCAGGAATGAGCCAGTTATCTGCCTACGCCATCGGTGTTCCTCCCAATATCTACGGATTTCACTCCTACACTGGGAATTCCAATAACCTCTCTCATCTTCTAGCTTAGCAGTTTAGATAATGGATGTATGGTTGAGCCACACGCTTTCACTATCTACTTACTATGCCACCTACGCAACTCTTTACGCCCAGTAATTCCGGATAACGCTTGGATCCTCCGTATGACCGCGGCTGCTGGCACGGAGTTAGCCGATCCTTATTCATATGCTACCGTCATAATCGTCACATATAAAAGCAGTTTACAACCCTAAGGCATTCATCCTGCACGCGGCGTTGCTCCATCAGGCTTTCGCCCATTGTGGAAAATTCCCTACTGCTGCCTCCCGTAGGAGTCTGGGCCGTGTCTCAGTCCCAGTCTGGCTGATCATCCTCTCAGACCAGCTAATGATCGTAGTCTTGGTGAGCCATTACCTCACCAACAAACTAATCATACGCAGGCCGTTCCCAAAGCGCCGAAGCTTTAATCCTTAGATCACATGCGGTATTAGCTACTCTTTCGAGCAGTTATCCCTCACTTTGGGGTACGTTCCTACGTGTTACTCAGCCGTCCGCCGCTCGTCAGCATCTAGTAAACTAGACCTGTTACCGCTCGACTTGCATGTATTAGGCACGCCGCCAGCGTTCATCCTGAGCCAGGATCAAACTCTCCATAAAAAAGAATTTGTCTGCTTCAGTCGAACATAGTTCCGAAGAACTAAATTACTGACTTGATTTCAAAACAATTCAAATTGAACTGACGTTGATTTGCACTACTCAATTTTTAATGTTCGTTTTCGGAGACACCTGAACTCAGACCTCAAAAACTCTATACACGATAGTACGATGGAATCGGACCCTGTGTCAAGATTATTTTTGCATTATTGGTAGTAATTCCTACATCACCACCAATAATGGCAAAAACAGTCTGTATATTAGGGCTGATCGGTGATCTCCAGGTCCTCTTCGTCCTCACCTTCAGTAGTAGCATCTACTAAGGCTAGTGACACTACTTCATCCCCGTCCTTCAAGCGCATAATACGTACACCCTGTGTTGCGCGGCCAAGAGAAGGAATATCCTTAAGGCCCAGGCGAATCGTTTGTCCCTGTGATGAAACAATAATGACTTCCTGAGACTCGTCATCACTCAGCGTCTTAACGCCAATCAGCTTACCGGTCTTACTATTAACAATGGCCGAACGGATGCCTACCCCACCGCGGGCGTGAGGTGTGAATTGTGAAACCTTAGTCCGCTTACCATAGCCCGACTGGCTAATTACGAAGATGCTCGACTTCTCTTGGACAATATCCATGCCTATTACATTGTCACCAGTGCGAAGACGGATACCACGGACACCACGGGATACGCGACCCATAGGACGGACATCTTTTTCGTGGAAACGAATAGCCTGCCCCTGTGATGTGGAGATAACGACTTCATTATTACCGTTGGTCATACGTATCCACTTAAGCTCATCGCCTTCATCAAGGTTGATAGCAATAAGACCTGAACTACGTACATTCTGGTATTGATCAAAAGGTGTCTTCTTCACTACACCGCGAACAGTACACATAAAGAGGTTGCCGTCTGCTGTCTCCTGCTTGCTGACATTTATAACTGAGCTCACTGTCTCCTCTGGCTGCAGCTGCAGCAAGTTAACGATGGCGATACCCTTTGCATTTAAGCTAGCCATAGGCACTTCATATGTCTTGATACGGAATACGCGGCCTTTGTTGGTAAAGAATAGCAGGAAGTCGTGAGTGCTAGCATTCACGACATGCTCGATGACATCTTCCTCACGAGTAGTCATACCTCGTCGGCCCTTGCCGCCCCGTCCCTGCTTCTTATATTCAGCGATTGGACTTCTCTTAATGTAATTTGCTGATGTAAGCGTTACTACAACTTGCTCATCAGGTACGAGGTCCTCGTCGCTCATCTTACCGAGCTCTTGTGGGATTACACGGGTACGACGCTCATCGCCATACTTAGTCTTAAGCTCCAGCATTTCTTCCTTAACAATGTTCAGAATTTTCTGCTCGTCGGCCAGGATTGCTTCCAGCTCATTAATTACCTTAATAAGTTGAGCAAGCTCATCTTCGATTTTCTGACGCTCCAAACCTGAAAGGGTGCGCAACTGCATTGCAAGAATAGCGTTTGCTTGAATTTCGCTCAGACCAAATTTCTCAATCAGGTTTGTGCGAGCCTCATCAGTGTTAGCACTGGCGCGAATAGTAGCAATAACCTCATCAATGTGGTCGAGAGCTATCTTTAAGCCCTCGAGGATATGTGCACGCTCTTTAGCCTTGCGTAGTTCATATTCGGTGCGGCGGCGGACTACTACGCGACGGTGCTTTATGTGCTCTGTGATAATGTCCTGCAGTCCGAGGACTGTTGGCTGGATACCGTCAACAAGAGCCATCATGTTGAAGTGGAACGATGTCTGAAGTGGGGTCAGCTTATACAATTGGTTAAGCAGCTTCTTTGGATAGGCATCTTTCTTCAAGTCGATAACGATGCGTACATCGCCACGCGCACTTTCGTCACGGATGTCACTTACGCCGCCAATTTTCTTTTCTTTTACGAGATCAGCAATCTTGATGATCAGGCTCTCTTTGTTCAGAGCGTAAGGAATCTCTGTAATGACAATCTGGTGTCGGCCTTTTTTGCCTTCGACGACTTCGGCAATACCACGAACCACGACACCGCCCCTACCCGTTGCATAGGCTGTACGGATTGAGTCTTTGCCAAAGATAACGCCACCAGTTGGGAAGTCAGGCCCCTGGATGAACTGTAGTAAATCGTCAAGCGTAGCGTCTTCATGCTCGATCTGGTACACAGTGGCGTCTACAAGCTCTGTGAGGTTGTGTGGTGGGATATTCGTTGCCATACCCACTGCAATACCCAATTGGCCATTAAGCAGCAAGTTCGGCAGCTTTGCGGGCAAAACTGTCGGCTCCTGAAGGCGGCCATCATAGTTAGGGCGCCAATCAACAGTTTCCTTCTCGATGTCTTCGAGCAATTCTTCTGCTACGCGAGCCATCTTAGCTTCCGTATATCGCATAGCAGCCGGAGGGTCACCATCCATAGAACCGAAGTTACCCTGCCCGTTTACGAGCATGTAGCGCATTGACCAAGGCTGGGCCATACGAACCATAGCGTCATAGATAGACGAGTCACCATGTGGGTGATAGTCACCCATTACTGCACCCACAACGTTAGCGCTCTTGCGGTGGCGAGCACTACTGCGAAGACCGTCACGGTTCATCGTATAGAGGATGCGGCGATGCACAGGCTTCATACCGTCACGAACATCAGGAAGCGCGCGCTCAACGATAACGCTCATAGAATAGCGAAGGTAGCTATCTTCCATAACCGTTTCAACGGTACGCAGCTCAACACTCCTGGAGTGTCCTGTGTCCTCTGCAGTCATAAGTTCGCCCTCTATTACACGAGGCTGGTCTTCAATGTTTTGGTCTTCTTGGTTGTCAATTGGGGTATTTTGGTCGTCCATTTTAGATGTCCAGGTCCTTCACAAATTTAGCATGCGTAGTAATGAAGTTTTTGCGCAGTTCTACTTCGGTACCCATTAGCTTGTTAAAGATAGCGTCAGCTTTTTCGGCGTCCTGCACACGTACCTGCACGAGCACACGCTTTTCAGGGTTCATTGTAGTCTCAAAGAGCTGCTCGGCGTCCATTTCGCCCAAACCTTTATAACGCTTTTGCTCGATAAATCCAGCTTGGCGGAAAGGCTCATCCGACGTATCAACCTTCAAACCTTCAGCGGTCCGCTTGGCAATTGTCTTCTCGAGTACGGCATCAAGCTCTGACTCATCATAAATGAATATACTTGATTTACGACCCGGTTTGACCAGCTCAAATAGAGGTGGCTTAGCAAGATACAGGTGGCCGCCGTCAACGACTTCACGCATAAAGCGGAAGAAGAATGTTAGCAGCAGTGTACTAATGTGCGAGCCATCGACATCGGCATCGGTCATGATGATAATACGGTGGTAACGCAGGCCATTAACATCGAAGGAGTCTTCAATGCCAACGCCAAGAGCCTTAATAAGGCTGAGGATTTCGTTGTTCGCAAGCATCTTGTCCAGGCGTGCGCGTTCTACGTTCAGCACTTTACCGCGCAACGGAAGAATAGCCTGGGTCTTACTATCACGGCCACTCTTGGCAGAGCCGCCAGCAGAGTCACCCTCTACCAGATAAATCTCTGAGCTTGCGGGATCCTTGCTCGAGCAGTCTGCGAGCTTGCCGGGCATGCTGGCACCCTCAAGGACACCTTTACGGATAATGTTTTCACGGGCAGCTCGGGCAGCTTTGCGCGCACGGGCGGCCAGTAGTGCCTTGCCCACAATTTTCCTAGCAATTCCCGGGTGCTCTTCTAGGTAATAATTAAAGTACTCAGTCATTACCTGCTCAACGTAGCCGCGGATTTCAGGGTTACCTAATTTGTTCTTTGTCTGGCCCTCAAATTGCGGGTCAGGAAGCTTTACGAGGATAACCGCAGTCAGACCTTCGCGGCAGTCTTCACCAGTCAGGTTCTCCTCTTTCTCCTTTAAAAGCCCGCTCTTACGTGCGTATTCATTCACTACGCGTGTAAGGGCAGAGCGAAAACCAGTTAAGTGCGTACCGCCGTCTGGGTTAAAGACGTTGTTGGCGAATTGCTTAATAGTTTCACTGAATCCGTCAGTATATTGTGCAGCTATTTCAACCTGGGTGTCATTAACCATCTTATCAACATAAAATACGTCATCATCGACTACTTCTTTGCCGATATTAAGGTGCGTAACGTATGATTTGATACCACCCTCAAAATAGAAACTGTACCTTTTACCAGTGCGCTCATCATTAATTGACGTACGCACACCTTTTGTGAGATAAGCCTGGTGGCGCAACCGGTCTAGAACCGTATCATAGTTAATCTTTACTGTTTCAAAAATAGTCTCATCTGGATAGAAAGTTATTTCTGTACCGGTACGGTCGCTCTTTCCTACAGCCTTCAGATCACCCTGGGGCACGCCCTTAGCGTACTCCTGATAGAATTGCTTACCTTGACGATATACCGTTACGAGCAAACGGCTAGCCAGAGCATTTACCACGCTCGAACCAACACCGTGCAGGCCGCCGGATACCTTATAACCACCACCACCAAATTTACCGCCCGCATGCAGCACAGTAAGGACCGTCTCTACGGTACTCTTCCCTGTCTTTGGGTGAATATCCGTTGGGATGCCACGACCATCGTCGTAGACCCTTACGCCGCCATCAGCGAGTAACGTTACTATTACTTCCGTAGCATGCCCTGCCAAGGCCTCGTCAATGCCATTGTCAACGAGCTCCCAAACGAGGTGATGGAGTCCTTCAACTCCAGTACCACCAATGTACATGCCTGGACGCTTTCGAACAGGCTCTAACCCCTCGAGAACTTGAATTTGATCTGCAGAATAAGCTTTTTGTTTGTCAGCCACTAAAAATACCCTCTCTAACCTTCAAAATGCATTAGATACTTCCCACTTACATAATATTATAAGCAATACAACACCTTTTAGCAACTTGTCATACCGCTTAACTTCGGTTGTGCAAGACGCCTTCTTGATCGATGTAAATCGTATCTTCCGGACCGTGGCCCTCCTTAGCTAAATCGACTTCCCCACTTGTCTTTGGCACTACTGGCTGTACGGCAATAGGCGCAGGCGCATCCTGCTGCAGCTTCTTGTTAACCGCCTCAACAGCAGCAGCCATATCCTCTTCGGTTGCGTCAAGATTCTTCTCTTTGTCTTCATTGCCATACTGCACTGAAGGAGTTTGAGAAAGATCAATACCGGGTTGTGGAGCTGCCTTTGGTAGATCAGTGTGGCTAGAAGGCACCGAAGCGTTCTCTACAGCACCAGAATGCTGTACGGGGGCGCCATG
>DASPHS010000144.1:0-7087 GCA_035629475.1 Saccharimonadales bacterium (SeqCode) | reverse complement strand
CCTAAAATGCTCGCTAGGAAAATTACTATCAGTATTCCTGTTGTCATACTCTGATGAGTCCCACTCTGCTTATGCTTATAGCTTTAATAATAAATATACCGTAAACAGACCGATTATTAAAATGATAAACCCGCTCAGGATAACCTGTATCAGCCCCTTTATGACCGAACCCTTGGACAGTGGATTACGACCTATCGCCAGGATGCTGCTACGGATGCCGGAGTACAGCACGACCGTGGCAATGACCACCGCGATCAGTACGATAGCAACGCTCAAATACAGCCGAAACGGGCTGAGCTCTTTCTCGGCAATTTGCTCGCCCAGGCGCTCCAATTGGGGCGGCAGCTTGGTCTTGGTGCTGCGGACTTCCGGGTTGTGCTTGATATCAATCGCCACCTGAATGAGGCCGATTGCCACTGGCTTGGCAGCCTTGCCGTTATCATACTTCAGGTTGGTCTGGCCGATGACATTGCTTTTGCCATCGAAGTTCTGCAGGGCTTTACCGAAGATGATTTCCTGGTCGATACTGGCCTTCATGGCTGTGCCCTTCAGATTGGACAAGGTAATGTTGTCGCCGTTCTTGATGACGCCGTTTTCATTGGTGACTAATACGTTGTATTTGCCGTCGGTCGCCACGTACTTCTGTGTTTCCGCAGCACCGGTGACCGTGATAGCCAAGCTGTCGGGGTTGACCACCGCACCGAACATGTCGTTCAGCTTGGCCAGGCTGGCGGCTTCAACTTTTTTGGTGTCACTTTTATTCAGCTGGACGATCGTACCGATGGGGATATTGGTATCAGCATTGTAGGGCTGTGGTGTACCCTGCGTATTCTGAGCACTCGCGGCGGGCGCCATAAACAGCACGCTCACCCCTATGGCAAGGAGGAGAAGGCTGCATTTTTGGAAGATGTTTTTCATTTTTTGGTGTCAGTTTTTTATGCGAATGCACGGTTACTGCTAGTTATTATATAACCTCAAGCGTCATGTGCAAAATATACTAAAAACCCCGCATAGAATAATACGGGGTTTTTAGTATGGAAAGCCTCAGGGGCTATCGGTTGGGCTGCAGGCTGGCAACAACCGCCGCCATGTCAGTTCCGTGCTCATCGTATGCCTGACTCTGAGCCTTTCTTAGAATATGGTCAGCTTCACGGAATGGCTCTATAGGGCTGTTGGGATGGCCACCGTAATTCAGCATGCCCGTCAGACCAACGCGGGCAGCATCAGTAGTGAGCGCCAGGATAAGGCCGGTGTCAGGAATCGTCAGCTCCTCATATATATCATTATCTGCCGGGCGCAGCTCGCCACTGATGGGCAAGGCCGGTACAGGAGCGCTCAGGTTGAGAGGCCTACTCTTGTACCGCAATTCTGCTATGGCGCCGGTTCCGGCACTCACGATAGTCGCTGTATGTTCCTTGCGATCCACACAAACGGCAAGAATACTGGCGGCCAGGGTGCGGCCTTTGCCGATAGCCTGCTCGCTGTTCGTGTCGACCATCGCCCGCTCAACACTGTTAATGCCGCCAAATCGCGCAGCCACGGGGCCAGGCACACCCTTTCTAGAAGCCTGCGTGTACCCTGCCATGAAGGCGTTAACTGCACGGGTACCTGCATGACGAATAGAAAGTTCAGATGATAGCCCACGGCGCGTTTCGTACGTGGTACCCATTACGAGCACACCCTTCGTGACATCAGAAGTAAGGGTCGTGACTGTTTCTGGTGCATTTCGCGATGAGCGTCGAGCCGGATTAACGATACCGCTCCAAACGACCGTCGTCATATGCGGGTTATGTGCCATTTCATTGAGAGGTGCCTGCAGTCGTGCCACGATATTGATTCCTTTTCGGTTATTTCCTGTAAATGTCCATTACGACTACGGTGGTGTCGTCGGCCCAGCCGGCCTTGATGGTATTGGCGGCTGAGGCGTGCACCAGATTGTACGCTGCTTCATGTGGTGTGGGTGCGTTGCGTAAGCTGATAGCATCGGTGATGCGGGCATTCACTTTTGCCATGTCGGGTCGTGTGCCATTGGCTACACGCATGTCTCGGCGCTGACGTAAGCGGTCCAGGCCGTCACTGGCCAGCACGAGGCGCACAACATCGGGCGTAGTGTTGTAGCGAGGCATAACATGCCCTTCCCACTGCGCCTTTGCCCGGTTGCCCGTGTAGGTGTTGGTCATAACCACCCCCTCACTGTGCCCCTGTGTCAACAGATCGAGCCGACCTTCCTTTTCATTCAAGTAGTGCAAGCCTGAGTCTCCCGCCCAGCCGAAGTAAAAAGTACCGGTGCGTAAGTCCACAAGGTTGGCCACGATAGTGCTGGCGGCCTTTCGGTGTAGTTGACCACGCACCTTCTCCTGGCGGATAGCGCGGTGAGCACCTTCCATACCTGCAACAGCTAATTCCTGCGGCCCCATGGACGTTCGGGACATGTCACGAATAGCATTCGCGTATCCGGTAGTCACCAGGGCGCTTGCTTTGTCCCCTTCCGGGTAGCCGCCCAGACCGTCACCGACCACAGCTGCGGCTACGGCAGGATTTTTGTGCCATGCAAATGAATCTTCACAGGGAGTACCAGCCTGTACATGAGCATAGCCAGTCTCGGCATGACCACCAATGAATACTTCTACGGGGTGTGGGGCAAAGTTTGGCATATGTGACTCCTATCTCTTATGTACATCTGCGATTAGGCTGGTGGTGTCGTCCCACCATAACAGCTCGGCACGACGGTTATCGTAGATGCCGTTGATATGAACAGACTCGCGGGCAGCCTGCTGTGGCGTTTTATGCATGGCGGTTGATGCAGCGCGAACACGACGTACGTCGTCCTTACCACCCAAGTCATCACGCCACACGATATCTTCATGGCCATCGCTTCCCAATACAAAGCGGAGCGTCTGCTTGCCCGCAAAAGCGGATGCTTTTACCCGACGAAGCGCATACTCTGGCTTCGTGCCGCGACCATCAATGGCCGTAGACATCTCACTGAAGCCGTTGCCAGGGTCACCTTCTGTAAGTTCGTGCCATACGCCTGTCCGGGGATGTGCTTGCACCGCAAACGAGTCGCCACTATGAGGTATAAGCAAGCCACCTTCAGCTTTATCGAAAACAAAGCCCATAAAAGTTGTTGCACCATCCTCGTGCAAGCCCTCATGAGTTTTCTTGTAAGCTACGGCATAGTGCGCATGCTCCATGGCACCCCTCACGACTTCCTCAGGGCTGTCACTCTCCCGAGCCAAGTTGTTCACCGCATGGATAAAATTCCTACCCGCGGCATGGCTTGTATCATAACCACCTGGTAGTCGGCCCAGACCGTCAGCTACAACACCCACGGCATAGCGTTCGTCGGGACGATTTCGATACCCGAAGTAATCCTCGTTAGGAGCACCGGCATCAGCATGCGTATACCCAATGTGCGAGGCACCACCGAATTCAACGGCATAGGGAAATTGTTCACGAGTCATAATTTATATATTATATAACAAAGTATAGATATAATCAATAACTATACGGCGCGGCTACAGAGCGCGACCAACTGTTGTATGACGACAGAAACTGCTTCTTGAGTGGTACTGCGACCCATCGTAAAACGCAGCGAGGATTGGGCATCGGCCTCAGATATACCCATGGCCCGCAGCACATGTGAAGGCTCTTCATTGCTGGCGCTACAGGCCGAACCGGCAGCGCACAGAATGCCTGCTTCATCGAGGGCGAAGATCAGGCGCTCGTTGTCTTGGCCAGGAATAGTGACGTGGATGTTGTTCGGTAGGCGATACTTCCGTGAGCCATTGATAATCACACCCGGCAGCGCAGCTTGAAGCTGCTGTATAAATTCACGCTGCAGGCCCTGCAGACGCTGCGATTCATCATGTCGGCGGGCCTGCGCCAGCTGCAAGGCGGTGGCTACGCCGATACTACCGGCCACGTTTTCAGTACCAGAGCGAGCACCTCGCTCTTGCCCGCCACCCGTTATCTGGGGCTTCAGGCGAACGTGACTGCCAGCAAATAGCACGCCGGATTGCTTGGGGCCATACAGCTTGCCGCCATTTAGCGTCAGCAGGTCAACGCCCAGCCGGGCGACTTGGATATCAAGGTACGCAGCAGCCTGCGCAGCATCGGTGTGCAGGTAGAGCGGCAATGCATTACCTGCCTGGCGACGGGCTTTGCGAATGGGCTCCAATGCCTGGGAAATCTGCCGGATGGGCTGCACGGTGCCGACTTCGTTATTGGCGTACATGACGCTCACCAACACGGTGTTGTCATCAATGAGTGCCAGCAGCGCCTCAGGGTCAACGATACCCTGCGCTGTCACGGGAGCTTCCCGGCAGGCATACTCATGGGCGGTACGGAGCACTGATTCATGCTCAATACTGCTCACGACTATGGATGCTTGGGGGTACTGGTCCATGATGCCACGGATTGCCAGGTTGTTACCTTCGGTGCTGCCAGCCGTGAAAAACACTTCGCTTGGCCGCGCCCCGAGGGCTGCCGCTACCTGGGCCCGGGCAGTATCCAGGTCTTTCCGGACCTTCTGTGCCGCCAGGTACGTCGCCGAGGGATTATAAAACTGCTCAGTAAAATAGGGCTGCATGGCAACCAACACCTGTGGGTCCATAGGTGTAGCGGCGGCGTGGTCAAGATAAATAATGCTCATATACTTTGTAATTATACTTTATGGCTCATCATCCCCTGAACCGCCAGTGGCGGTTAGGCCATTCCTTGCACTCATGAAATCTGTGATTTTATGAGTGGGAAAAGATATATGCGGAACTTGCTTCAGGATCCAGTATCTGAGCAACTCATAGAGAGAATGAGTATAGCTTGCAGCTATTATTTTTTACTGGGTCCCGTATCAAGTACGGGATGACGAAAAGCGGACTGAATACCTGCCACTGGCAGGTATTCATTTAGGAAATCGCGTTCAAGTAGTTGATGCCACCATACACTTCGGCAGATACGGCTTTATCATACAGCTTGATAGCCTTGTAGAAGTGCTTGGCCTCATCAAAGCTGAGCGGTCGGTATGGCTGACCATCCTGGGCCTTGTAAATACCCTGGGGGCGGACATCGTAGCGGGTCATGACCGTGTGGCGCTTGCCATCTTGGGCAACCCACTCTTCGTGCCAGACCCAGGTATTGCGGTCCAGGCAGAAGAATTCACGGCGGCCACCCTTGGGGATAGGCCCGAACAGTTTACCGCCAATGGCAGCTTCTTTGCGGATAAGGTCACGGTATTCGCGAGCACGACGCTCTTCTTCACGCTGACCAGTAATTGCAGCGAAGAGGTTCATATTAGCGTACTCCGCCGTTTACCGCAGCAGAGCCCATGTCAGCCGCCCACTCAGGTGGGAAGAAGGTGTTATTCTCGGCGGCTTCAGTTTCTTTTGCTTGGATATTGGTTTGGAGGGGGATAGTGTCAGGAGTAGCTGGTGCTTGTGCGGCTTGGGCGTTTGGATAGTATACCAATGCGTCTGGATCGCCCTCTTGGGCTAAACGATAGAGTACGCGGCGGCCGAACTCAGTACTTGCCAGCACGTGCTCTACGCTATATACAGCGAGATTCTTCTCAGTATAACGAGCCTGTGTAGTCTCGTTGTTGGGAACCTGTGATACTTCTTTATTGCGTGTCATAGTTTTTCCAGTCTTAACTCAAGCCAAACAACTTTTGAGCATTGGAGGTCGTATAGCCGGCGAGGTCCTCAAGAGATTCGTCCCTCAGCGCCGCCAAAAACTCCGCAGTTACTCTTACATGTTTAGGCTGACAGATTGTACCACGATATGGCGCTGGCGTCAAGAAGGGCGCATCAGTTTCCAGGACGAGCTTATCCATGGGAACTGCCTTGGCGGCGGCCAGCTGACCGGGGTTTTTAGTGAAGGTCATGATGCCGTTCAGGCCTACGAACAGGTCGCGCTTAAGAATCTGCTCCAGGGTGGCCTGGTCGGCGCTGAAGCTATGGATGACACCCCTGATGCCCTGATATTCATCAAAGATCGGCCAAAAATCATCAAATGCGTCTCGCACGTGGAAGATCATCGGCAGGTTGTTCTGCAGCGCCACTTCTATCTGAAAGCGTAACAGCTCCTTTTGGGCCTCGGGGCTGGAATGGCCATAGTAAAAGTCCAAACCGCACTCTCCCACTGCCACCACTTTGGGGCGGTGGGCTAGTAGAGAGAATCTATAGAGCAGCGGCCGGTCGTGTACGTACGTCTTGGCCTCATGGGGGTGGATGCCTATACTCGCCCACACGTTATCGCGCCCGGCTACGAAGTCAGCCGCAACTTCGCTATCTTCTACGGTGGTACCGACGCAAATCATACGCTCTACACCGTCGGCAACGGCAGCACGCAAAATAGCATCAGGACTGGGTGAACCAGCCTTTTCATATTTCTTGCGGGTTTCCGTGCGCAACGGAAAATGCTCAACTGCCTCGTGGATGTGGCAATGTGTGTCCGTTAAAACCATTACCATACCACTTTACAAAGTATTGTGAGTTTTGGCTACTGCGTAAAATGTTACGCTTCGACGCGCTCTTCCTTGGGGAACAGCGTACCCTGCGTAGGACGAATGACACCTTCCTCGAAGACGGTGCGGATTTTGAAGGCAGTTTCAGGCATGAAGGGCTCGAGCTGGTCAGCAATCGCCAACAGGTTACCTACCTGGTAGGCCAGCACTTCACGCAAGTGATCGGTGTCACCAAGCTTGGCAATTTCCCAGGGCTTAGCTTCTTCGATGTACTGGTTCAAGCCGCGCACGCGGTCCCACACGTCATCCAGAGCACGGTCAAAGCGGCACGCCGCCAGCGCTTCTTCGTAGGGGTTGATGTCGTGCTGTGCAATCTTGGCATCACCGATGATACCGTTCTGGTATTTCATGATCATGGCCGCGGTCCGTTGCACAGCATTGCCGAGCTCGTTAGCCAGTTCGCTATTGTAGGCAGCCTCCAGTGACTCCCAAGAGAAGTCACCGTCGTTGTAACTAGGGATGTGGCGTAAAAAGTAGTAGCGGAAGGCATCGGTGCCGTATTTATCGACAATTTCTTGGGGCGCTACACCATTACCAAGGCTTTTGCTCATTTTTTGGCCGTTT
>DASPHS010000143.1:0-32275 GCA_035629475.1 Saccharimonadales bacterium (SeqCode) | reverse complement strand
GTCTCCGCAAAAAAGTCATCGGCAACTTGTCGGTCTGGTGCGTCAGGGTAGCGTGCCCACGGGTCGCCAGCACAAGCGCCGGCCTTTTCAATCGGGCCATCCTGGAGTGCCGCGTGCGGACAGAAACTAGGATCGCGCATTATCGGCAGGCCTGACTCCGAAGCAGCGTAGTCGTTGGGGCTAGTAATCTGGCTGCGCGGCGTTTGCAGTAGGGCGGCCACACCATCTTCGGGCATGTTGCCCACGTGGCCGCCCGCTGCAATCACGTCTTGCCAGTCGGGGCGCCAGCCTAAGTGGCGGTTGGAGCTGCCAATCCAGAGCGAACGCGGGAGCGTCCTGGCAACAGCAGCATCGAGCTCAGCAGCATTTGCATCAGGGTTCTCGTGCAGCAAATAATGCACAGCCCGCGAAGCTGACATACTTACACTCAGCTGCAGGTTCAAACAGATCGAACCCAACAGCACGCCACCAGCGTCCAATCCCTGGGAATCATAGCGGTAAGGCCAGCGATTAGCGTTAGACCCCGTGTGCCATGCAGTCCAGGCTTCAAAATGCTCGGTGCTGGTGTCCTCCAGCTGTTTATCCAGGCTATGGTAGGGGTGTGCAGGGTCCTTGATCGCATCCAGCAGCGCTTCACCGGCATGTACTAAGTGGTGCGAAGCCCGTAGTGCCCGGTAAGAGGGTATGGACTGTGGACCAAAGGCAGCGTAGGCATGCGGATCGAACGGCACACGGTCGTCGATCGCAAGCCTGCCATGTTCTCGCATGTGTGTGGTCATGCCGCGGAGCGCTTCTTTGCCAATCAGAAACGCAGCTGTAGAAAAAGCTGCCTGCCGCATCCGTTCCGCTTTAGCGTACCTGCCGTCTACATCGTCGCGACCGGGCAGGCTGGCAGATAACTCTGCAAAGCGGCCATCAAGATTGCTCGGGTCGTCCAACACGTCCTGCACGGTAGACTCTACTAACAGTGCCGCACCAGCCTTGGGATGCCGTTCGATTGGTATTAACTCAGCAGCCTGCGCCACACATTTCTCCTTTACACAGCAGTGAACCAGCCAAGATGCTTGCATCCTGGCTGGTTCACAATTTTACCAAAAGCCTAGTGTACCCTATATGCAGATGTGCGAACAGCCCGTAAAGGCATGATTCGCGGTGTTGCCGAGCTTCTAATGGTATAGTGCTCTCATGGAATCAATACCTTGTGACATCGTACTACTGCCGTCCGACGAGCTGGCTCAAAAGCTCATCACCGTCAGCGGCACCCTGGCCGCCCAATCACCGCTGTTTACACTGGATGGCGTCAGCTTTTATCCGCACGCATCCTTATACATGACGCAGCTCAAGGTTGCAGACCTCGATAAGGCCAAGGGGCTGCTGCGCAGCATCGCAGACAACACCGCAGCCATAGACCTGGTCTCGTGGAAATATGACCAAACGATGGGCTTCCTGGATGCGGAGTACCAACGCACGGAGCAGCTGGATGGTTTGCAGCAAGCAGTTATAGCAGCCATCAATCCTATCCGGGACGGCATGCGACAGAAGGACAGGACTCGCATGCTTGAAGCGACTGGAGTGGCCAGGGAGAACTTGGAGCGGTACGGCTACCAGCCTGTTGGTGAGCTATTCCGCCCGCACGCTACCATTACCCGGTTTGCCGATAATGCCACCACCGATATCGCGCTACTGCCAGCGCCCGCTCACTTTAGCGGCCAGTTTACGCACATCGGCTTATTCGAGATGGGCGATAACGGCACTTGCATACGGGAAATTGCCCGCTACAGCCTAGGATAGGTACAAGCCCTGTACGCCGGACGTATAGCTTTTTTGACATTTTATGGTATTATATACATAACTTAAAGGGTCGCCTTCGGCCTGATCGTATTTATTCCATGAAAGTCGAGTCATACATCCAGAGCCTGCCCATTCAGGAGTTTGCCGGTACCCCTGAGGGCATCGCCATATTTGCCGACCGGCCAGCGTTGCAGGACGCTGTCGCAGCATTTGCGACCACTGGCCACGAGCAGAGCCTAGATGGCTATGAACGCTTGGGCAAAGGCAAACGGTCTGAGGTATTTGCCGTAGATGATGTGGCTGTTAAGGTGTCCACGCAAACGACGTCAGAACGCAGGTTGCCTTCGGGCCGTCGCGTTCCCGACGAGCTGGTTGAGCAGTTTACCTATATGACCGCCCTTAACTCCTATCTGTACCGTAGGCCCGATTACCAGGTAAGCACCCCTAAGCAATACGTGGCACTCAAAATTGACAATGGAAGTTCCTTGCTCGTGCAGCAGCGGATGCGCGACATCCAGCCGCTCAGTGACTGGATTATCACCCATCGAAACCCCGCCAATCCTTGGCAGGAGAGCGATATAAAGCACGCTGCCCGGCGACGTATCACCGCAGCTGTCGGTGACGTCACGCTACGGTTGGGGTTGAGCGACCTCTACATGCCGTTCCCAGACATACTGCATGCCGGCAATGTACTCGTGCCACAACAGACAGACACGCCCACCAAAGGACCGCTGTGTATTATCGACCAGCCCCGTCGTAACGTACACGGCCAGAGTGCAATCCGCTTAGCGGCTTGGCGGCTACAGCTGCTACGGCAGTCACCAGTGGTGCGCTACCAGTAACGGCAGCCTGCATAGGGTTCTCTGTGAAGAAGCACACATCCAGTCCAGGGCTAGCGTGCTAAAATGCTCCCTTTTAAGGAGACCCTGCAATGTTCAAAGATAGTCCTACATTCGCTAGTTTTTCAGTTGACGATATGCAACAAGCCAAAGATTTCTACGGCACGACCTTAGGCATTCCCACAGAGGAACACATGCCCGGCATCATGACCCTCAAAACCACAGGGGCAGGTGATGTGAACATTTTCCTGAAGAACCACCACACACCCGCCACCTATACCATCCTCAATTTTGTGGTGGATGACATAGCTGCGACCATGCAGGAACTGTCCGAAAAGGGGATTACCTATGAGCACTATGACGGCGATGAGGATATCTACACCAACGAGCAGGGCATAGCGGAATTTGCCGGCGTGCAAGTCTGCTGGTTCAAAGACCCCGCTGGCAACTTGCTGCAATTACTGCAGATGCCTGCTTAGCCTGTATACTTTCCAGCATGAGCACCATTACCTTCGAGGTTTTGCCTCCGCCGACGACACTCTCACGCGACGTGGTGTGTGTACGAATTGCCAAACATACCGGCCAGGATGAACCCCTGGAAGTCAAAATCTGCCCGAACGGCCTGCCAGGGCTGGTATTTGGCGCCTGCGAAGATGGGCAGGCCGCAATTAAGAGCATTGCCGTACAATCCATGGTCGCACCCGACATACCTATCCTGTTTCTGCACGGCCAGGGCTATGCACCGAGCATCATGCGCTTCAACGAAGGGCCGTACACCACTATTCAGGTCGTGCTGAAACCGCACGCCCTGTACAGCATCTTTGGCATGGAAGCTGCCGCCATGAACCAGGGCTTTATGCTACCTGCCGAATTCGGGGCGCCAGGACTGGAACAGCAAGTGTTAGCGCTCGGCACCGACGCCGAGCGCGTGAACGTCCTGTGTGCCGTACTAACCAATAAGGTGGCAGCAGCAGGGCAGCGTGATGAACTGATCGAAAAAAGCCTGGTGTTCATCGATACCCACGTAGCTGCCGCCACGATCAAAGATGTCATTGAGCACCTGCATATTTCTGAGCGGCAGTTCCAAAAACGCTTCGCCCGGGTCGTTGGCATGCAGCCGCAAATGTACATCCGTGTACGGCGCGTCAACGAAGCGCTGCGGCTGATAAACACCGGACAGTACGAACGATTTTCAGACATTGCGCACGCCCTGAACTTTTATGACCAGTCGCACTTTATCCGCGAAATGAAAGCTTTCTCTTGGGTCACGCCGAAAGACATTACCCAAAAGGTCAAAGAATTTCACCAGGACCCAGTGGGTGCCTCATACCTATAGATTGACGGCTTTATACAATTATTTTCTGCGTACAACCGGTATAGTAGCGGCCAGTTACTAATAGAAGGATACCATTGTGCGTAAAGTTGTAATGATCAACCGTATCTCGATAGACGGTTATTTTGCCAGTAATAATCAGATGACCGGCGGCATGGATTGGTTCGTACAGGACCCGGCTGTTGAGGCCGCAGTTCACAAGCCCGTACAGTCGAATACACTGGTGCTTGGCGAAGTCACGTTCAATCTCTTTGAGCAATCTTGGGTACCCATGCTGCAAGGCCCCAACACGCCAGCGCCCCTGAAAGCCATCGCCCAAGAGCTGACCGACATGCGTAAGATTGTCTTTGCCAAGAGCAGGAAAGAATCCGTCTGGGTCAACACCGAATTTTTTGATGGTGGTCTCGTAGACGTCGTCACCGATCTCAAAGCCCAAGAGGGGTCAGATATTTTAATCCTTGGGAGCGGTACCATCGTGCGGCAGCTGGCAACTGCCGGCCTGGTGGACGAATACCTGTTCATTGTCAGTCCGGTGATTGCCGGGGAAGGCAAGCCGCTCTTCAAGGACGTCCCGTTACAAAACCTTAAACTGGTAAGTACCGAGAGCTTTGATTCAGGCAACGTAGTACTGCATTATGAGACGGTTTAAATAAATGAAACTTCCACACATCGCAAAGCAATCCACCGGTGCAGCGGCGCAGGCAACACCATCTAATAAAGGCCTCCGACGGAAGCTGGTATGGGGTGGCTCCATTGCCGCAGCAGTTATCGTTGTCGGGTTGGCCGCCGGCACCTGGTTTTCCAGTGGCATGCTGCTGAAGCCATCGTTTGAGGGGTTAGGCAAGGGCTACAGTACCTGCGACCCTGAAACCGAGAAACGTTTCGGCAAGGACTGTGGCAACCTGCGAGCCTCGAAGGCCTATGCATTCAGCGAGGTAACTATACCTTCCCGAAACGGTTACACCATGCCCGGCTGGCTGATCAAAGCAGCCGATAACGGCAAGGCACCTGCACAGGGCGTCATTATGCTGGCCCACGCCGGCGGTAGTGACCGGCGTGAAGATACCCGCCACATTGCAATGTATCTTAACCAGGGCCTGGATGTACTGACCTTTGACCAAGGCTGTGCCGGAGAAGCCCCTTGTCCCGTACAGGGCGTAACCTACGGCCAGCGCGAATCACGTGACGTACTGTCTGCTTACCACTATTTGACAGCTCAATATGACAAGGTATATGCCATGGGCTCGTCAGTCGGAGCGGCAGCACTGCTGATCGCCTTGCCAGAAATGCCACAGTTACAGGGACTGATAGCCGAAAACGCCTACACCAGCTTCGAGCGGCTGGTCAAAGAAGCGCCTGAATCCCAGAACGTACCTGGCTGGGCAACTGATAGTATGATTGGGCTGGCAAAAGCACGCGGGCAGTTTGACGGCCTAGCAAGCCCTGAACACGTACTCCCGCTCGCTGGAACAACTGTGCCCGTGCTGTTCATTCACAGCAAAGCCGATACGGTTATCTCGCACCGGCAAACCGAGGACTTAGTCAAACTATACAAGGGGCCTGCATCAACCTGGTATCCCGATAAGGGCGAGCACGCACTGGTATCCAATGAACAACCTGCAGCGTATCAACAGCGCATCGTCGCATTCCTGCAGGCAAGCTTAGAGCGCTAGCAGACAGCCTAGAACGCAGCGGGTGGCTCCATGGCCCGGAACTGCTGACTCGGCATATAGAGGGTGACAGGTGATTCACCAGTGGCAGCAATCGCTTCTTGGTGGCCTGGAGGCATACTGTCGATGGTACCAGCTATCTTAAACCCAAAATCACGCACCGCGACATCGCCGACTGACCGCCGAGTATGAGCCACAACAGTCGCGGGCAGGGTATGGCCCAGATGCTCAGCTACTACAGCGTAATCTTCGGCATGCACGCCCGTCGTAGCGGGATCTTGCAAAATGTCACCCAAGGCATCGACCTCAGTGGATAATTCATATAAACGTCCGTGTACTCCCCATTTGCTTCTGTCGAACTGATGAAACGAAGCAACCGCGCCAATCTCAATCACTTTCGTGCCTGCGGCAGCCAGGACTTCGCCATTGTCGCCAACCAGGTCAGCTGGCAGCTCGGTGCCAAAGAAGGCAAGGGGATTAGCAAAGAAGTCACTTATCCGCTTGGGCTGCAGGTAGATGCCCGGCGTAAATGGGTCACAGTGGTAAAAGGTATTTGCTGATTCAGCCATAATCATTCCTTGTATATCTTACAAGGTCAGTATAGCCGTTTTGTTGCATTACGCCAGGGGAGCAGATGGCCGTCACAGTCTAGATCCGTTTGGTATACTCGACTCATGAGCACCAATCACCAGATCGATCTTATAGAATTTCCGGCGAACTCAGCCGAAGAACTCAAAACAATAACCGACTTCTTTAGCACTGTCTTTGGCTGGAACTACAAAGATTGGGGCGGGGTATACAGCGACACGCAGGACAGTGGCCTGACCAGTGGTGTCATTGCCGCAGAGCCCAACCGGCCAACCATGCCACTCACCGTTATATACGCAGAAGACCTGGAAGCAACTAAAGAAAAGGTCATTACCGCTGGCGGTACCATCATTGCCGATATTTATCCGTTTCCTGGTGGGCGCCGGTTTCACTTTACCGATCCCGCCGGGCATGAACTTGCGGTGTGGTCCGAATAATGATCATATCGTTTGACGACCTCGCAGCACTACGCATCAAACACGCCAACCAAAAGCTCGCCCTTACGAGTGGCACGTTTGATCTATTTCATGTAGGGCACCTAAACTATCTGGAGCAGGTTAAACAGTATGGCGATGTGATAGTCGTACTCCTGAGCGGAGATGCGCGAGTTAAAGCCAGAAAAGGCGACAGCCGTCCTATAATTCCGGAGTCCGACCGCGCCCGGATACTCGATGCCCTGCGGATCGTTGATTACGTGCTCATAGATCCTTCTCTCCTCGGTCCAGAACAAACCGACCCCATACATGTCGAGCTGCTTACCCGACTACAGCCGGACTACTATGTGACAGACGGCCCGGACCCGCGTTTTGTGACACTGCTGGAGCCTGCAAAGTTTATAACTCTCGACCGGGTAGACGGTGGCCTGCATGGCTCAACGTCGGCTATCATCAGCTATATCGCCCAGCTATCAAAAACGGATTAAGCGTCCCTATTTCCGCCTAGCGCTAAGCATAAGCAATACGTATACTACGTAGTAACGATGAGCGAGTTCATGCACCAAGTCGCGAAAGTCTGGTATCGCTTGTATTGGGCGTTTATGCTCATTTTCAGTGTCGGTGTGCTTTTGGGTACTCTGGTAGCAGCATTCTTGCCGGGCATGGAATCTTTTGGTCAGACCTGGGGATTCAATGCAACCACGCTGTTCCTTAGTATTATTCACGTAACGTACAGTCTCAGCTTTTACTGGATTCTGGGGCGGGCAAGTCTGCCATCAGCCACGCTTATTGGCTGCATGCTGTTTTCACTTATCCTGCTCAACGGCATGGTGCAAACCGATCCCAGTACCGCCAGCTACATCTACGTGGTTGCCTGGGCAGTCAACATTCTCTGTACCGGTATCTTTGGGCCACCGTTACTCCTAGGGTCTGTGATGCTTACCTTGGTGTACGTACTGGTGCACAGTAATTTTGAAGTTAAAGATATGAGCCCACACTCACTGGTACTAGCCGGCACCAGTGTCGTCGCCGCGCTCGTCGCATACTTCTTTTGGCGCCGGCGTTTTGTTGACGTTGAATTGCAAGCCGTCAACCAGCTGTCTGGCCAGCTGCGCAACAACCAGCAGCAATCCGAAATTCTGATTCAGTCCATTGCCGACGGTATTATCGTTATCAACACCGACCAGCGCATCACCATCATGAACCCCATGGCAGCAGTCATGACCGAGTGGGCCGTAGATGAAGCCACCAATATGGACGTCAACGTAGTGGTCAAACTTACCCAGGAAAACGGCACCGACATGCCCCAGGATCAGAACCCTTTTACAGTGGTACTCAAGCAGCGTAAGCGTATCAATCAGGCGCTGGAACTGTCAGGGCGCAATGGCAACAAGCGCGTTATTTCACTGGTTATTTCACCGATTGTACCGCCGAACGAAACCAATCCTATCGGTGCTGTAGCGGTGATGCGCGACATTAGCCAGGAACGTGTAGCCGAAAAACAGCGGGCAGAATTTATTAGCACCGCCAGTCACGAAATGCGTACGCCCGTAGCCGCTATCGAGGGCTACCTGGCGCTCGCCCTGAACGACAAGGTGAGCCAAATCGATAGCAAAGCTCGCAGCTACCTGGAGAAAGCACACTCCTCAACGCAGCACCTTGGCAAACTGTTCCAGGACTTGCTGACGTCTTCAAAAGCCGAAGACGGCCGCCTTACAAGTCACCCGGTTGTCGTAGAGATGGGAGCCTTTATGCAGCAGCTCACCGATGACCTGAAATTTGCCGCCGACAAGAAGGGCCTGGCCAGCGAGTTCGTGATTGGTGGCCCCGACAGCACCGTTGACACCACCAATAAGGACGCCTCAGCCCAGCACCTCCTCAAGCCGCTGTACTACGTACTGGCCGACCCGGACCGCTTACGCGAAGTGGTTACTAACCTGTTTGACAACGCCTGCAAATATACCGACTCCGGCAAAATATCAATTGGCCTTACCGGTGATAACGATGTGGTGCAGGTATACGTGCGTGACACCGGAGCCGGTATTCCCGCAGCTGATGTGCCGCATCTGTTCCAAAAGTTCTATCGTGTTGATAACTCCGCCACGCGCACTATCGGTGGTACAGGCCTCGGGCTATTCATCTGTCGCAAGATCGTGGAGTTATACCACGGCCGTATATGGGTTGAGAGCAACGTAGGGCGGGGGAGCACCTTCTTCATCAACCTGCCGCGCCTCAGCACCCAGCGGGCAGCCGAGATGCAAGCCTCCGAAACCGACAAGGCGTCAGCACAACTGGCATCAACCGCACCGCCACCTACCACTTCGTGATACAATAACAACCATAAGCTTGACAACTAAGTAACTACCAAATGTAAAGCAGGGATATAGAACAACCATGGCGAAAGTTTTGCTGGTCGAAGATGACAATAATTTGCGTGAGATTTACGAAGCGCGTTTATTGGCTGAAGGATACGACATTGTCTCTGCCATGAACGGCGAGGAAGCGCTGGTTGTTGCAAAAAAGGAACGACCAGACCTTATCATCTCTGACGTGATGATGCCTCGCATTAGCGGCTTTGAAATGCTCGACATCCTGCGTAATACCGAGGGTTTGCGCGATGTAAAGATAATCATGCTGACAGCACTTGGGCAGGCCGAAGACAAAACCCGCGCCGACAGCCTGGGCGCTGACCGCTACCTGGTTAAGTCGCAGGTTACCCTTGAAGATATCGTCAAAGCAGTCCAGGAACTCCTCGATCCCGAAGCCGCCGCAGCGGCTGCGACACCTGCACCAGAAACACCAGCCAGTCCCGCACCAGCGGCAGCTGATGCCGTGGCCCAACCCCCGGTAGTACCTGCGCCAGTGGTCGTACCTGCACCGGTCCCTGAGCCAGCTCCCGCAGCTGTAAGTACACCAGTCGTTGTAGCTCCACCAGAACCAGCTCCAGTGCCTGTAACTCCACCACCCGTCGCGCCAGCTCCCGCAGCAACACCGATGGCCACTCCAACGCCAGTTGTGCCAGAGCCAGTCGAACCGGTTGTGCCAGCCCCTCCCGCAGTCACTCCTGAACCAAGTGCTACACCAGCGCCTGCTGCACCATCGACACCTGTAGACGCTCCGGCTCCTGATGCACTCCATAGTGAAATCGCAGCTTCACACCCCCAAAGCGCCTCAGCCGAAGAGGCCGCGGTCAAAGCGCAGATTGACGAGTTTGTTAACCAGCCCGTGCCGCAGGCGACAGCTGAAGTGCCAAGCGCACCAGCTCCCGGTAATGAGCAGCCCGCACCACAAGCCCCAGCGCCAGCTGCGGCACCGGCACCAATCGTCGTTACGCCGCCCGACACACTGCAAGCAGCACCAGCCACTCCAGCGCCAGCCGCTGAAGTGCCCGTAGTAGCACCGGAACCCACACCTGCAAGTCCTGTTGTCACGCCGCCCGAGCCTGTCGCGCCACCTGCGCCAGTGGTCGTACCTGCACCGGCCCCAGAGCCAGCTCCCGCAGCAGTGAGCACACCGGAACCCACTCCAGCTCCTGTGACACCAGCACCAGTACTCGGCAGCGCACCGGTTACCGCTGAAACTGCTGCACCGAGTCCTGAAGCAAATGCCATGATGGTTGATGCAATCAAAGACCTTATGTCCAGCACCGGCCAGCCCGCGCCAGCACCAGCGCAACCCGTGGTCATTAGCCCTGTCTCTCCGCCGCCAGCTCCTTTAACCGAGCCAGCAGCACCTGTAGCAGCGCCGACACAGCCGGCAGTTGTGGCCCCAGTAGCACCAGCGCCAGCCGCTGAAGTGCCCGTAGTAGCACCGGAGCCCGCACCTGCAAGTCCTGTTGTTGCACCCACTCCACCCGCACCGAGTCCTGCACCTGCCGCGCCACCAGCGCCACAACAGGCAGTGCCAGCGCCGGCCCCCGTCGCTCCACCCGAAGATGATGGCGTCGGTGTCACGCACAAAAAAGTCATCAGCCCCATTACACCGCAGGATAACGAGCCACAGCCAGCCGACCTCAATCAGCTGCTCGCCAAAGAAGGCATTGGCAACCTTGATGACGGTGGACACCAATACAGTATCCCCGCGCCGACCATACCAGCCCCTGCTCAGCCTGGCGTCCCGCAGCAGCAAGTACCCGGCGTACCCCACCAACCTGGTAACGTCATCTCGCCAAACAACGGCGGTGAAGACCCCAACCGCATCGCCCTCTAGGCAATTGCCAGCATTTAGCAGATAATACAACGCATGCGAATCAATAAATTTGTGGCGTTGGCTACTGGCATGAGCCGTCGTACCGCCGACGGCGTACTACAGGGCGGGCGCGTCAAGGTGAACGGTGCTGTAGCCGAACTGGGCGCACAGGTAACCGACGCCGATCACGTAACACTCGATGGCAAGACCATCACCGCGCCACCCGCGCTCCAAACCGTCATGCTCCACAAGCCAGTCGGCTATGTAGTGAGCCGGGATGGGCAGGGGAGCGATACAGTCTACGACTTGCTACCCCACGAGCTCCAAGAGCTCAAGCCGGTTGGCCGCCTCGATAAAAACTCCAGCGGCCTCCTATTACTCACCAACGATGGCAATCTTGCCAACGAACTGACACACCCCAGCCACCACAAGGTGAAGGTCTATGAGGTTGCCGTAAGCACACCGCTCCAGCCACTCCATCGGCAAATGATCAGCGACTTTGGTATACAACTTGATGACGGGCCCAGCAAATTACAACTAGAGCGGCTAGAGGAAGGTAATGATACCGGCTGGCGCATTCACATGCACGAAGGCCGCAACCGCCAAATCCGCCGCACTTTTAAAGCGCTTGGTTATGAGGTGGTGCGGTTACACCGGACGCATTTCGGCAAATACCGGCTAGGCGACCTGCCACAGGGCCGCTTCAAGAATCTGTAGCACTACCGCTATTTACCATCTTTCATACTCTTATACCAATAATCTCAATAATGTTTCACAATATACAAATTGAGCTGTCTATTAAGGGGTGGCTCTGTTATAATAATTACCAATGAGTGTAAAAAAATTACCAATCGTAGCTATTGTAGGGCGTGCCAATGTAGGCAAGTCCAGTCTCTTCAACGCCATTTTGGACCGTCGTGAAGCGATTGTAGCCAAAGAAGCCGGCACTACCCGTGACAGCATTACCGCCAAAGCCACCTGGAAAGAGCAGGACTTTTGGATGGTTGACACCGCAGGTATGAAGGACGCCGAGGACGACTTTGAGTTCACTATTCAGGAACAAATTCTGCAGGCCACTGATAGCGCTGATGTTATTTGGGTGGTCGTGGAAGCCAATGTTCCCATTACCGAAGAAGACCGCCGGGTCGCCAAGATGGCACTCAAGAGCCGCAAGCCAGTCTTTTTGGTTATCAACAAAGTCGACCGTGCCAAAAATGCCGAGCTTGAGTTGTTCCAGCGCTTGGGCATCAAACCGATTGTCCGCACCAGCACCACCCAGCACCAGGGCATTGAAACACTGCTTGATACCCTTATCGATTACATTCCGAAGGCTAAAGCCGAAGAAGATGATGACCGGCTCCACATTGCTATTCTGGGCCGGCCAAACGTCGGCAAGTCATACTTGTTCAACACGCTCGCTAAAAAACAGCAGGCCATTGTTGCTGATGTCGCCGGTACCACCCGTGACATCAACCGAACCATCGTGAAGTACGAAGGCCGCGAAGTAGAACTTATGGATACCGCCGGTATCCGCCGTCCCGGTAAAATCGGACAGGGCATTGAGCACTTTAGTGTCATCCGCTCACTTGCTGCTATCGAGCAGGCCGACGTCTGCTTGCTGCTCATGGACGTTAACGAGCTCAATACACAGCTCGACCAAAGAATTGCCGGCATGATTAAAGAATCAGGCAAAGGCCTTATCTTAGTCGTCAGCAAATGGGATGCCGTTGAGGGCCGCGACGCCTACACCCGTGACGCACTTGCACCTAAAATCGCCCATACCTATGACTTTGTGCCTTGGGCACCCCTTATTTTCACCAGCTCGGTTACTGGCCAGAACGTAACCAAAATCTTTGACCTTGCCGGCGAGATCGCCCAGCGCCGCAAAAAACGTATTCCGACCAGCGAACTGAACCGCTGGCTACGCCAAACCGTCGACAAGCATCCACCCGCCGGCCTCAAAAACCGCGCCCCTAAACTGAATTACATTACCCAGGAAGACGACAACCCCATCCCGGCCTTCAAGGTCTTCGGTTCAGCAACGACGTTCCTCCACTGGAGCTACAAGCGCTTCATGGAGCGTGAACTGCGCGCCAAATGGCACTACGAGGGCACACCCGTGCAATTCTGGTTCATCGAGAAGCACGAGGGTCACAAGCACGGCAACAGCCCCACCAAGCCGGCCCGCAAGCTCGGCAACCGGCCCGATAAGCCTACCACTGGCAAGCCAAAAGCTAAAAAGAAGCCCACAGCTAGCCAAGAATAGGGTATTCTAGACGGTATGGCACTATTCCAGCAAAAGAAACCGCAAGCCGGTCACAGAATACCTCTCTACAGTCTCGGACAAAATAAAGCCGTCCTCATCGTTGGCCTTGGCAACATCGGCAAGGAATACACGGACACGCGCCACAATATTGGCTTTGCCTGTGTTGACCGCTTTGTGGCAGACACCGACCTCTCCGGATGGATCGAAAAGAAAGACATGAAATGCCACATTGCCAGCGGCCAGCTTGGCGACACCAAAGTGCACGTCATCAAACCCACGACTTTTATGAACCTCAGCGGTGAAGCAGTGCAGGCAGTCGCACACTTTTACCGCATCCAACTTGAAAACATCGTCGTTGTACACGACGAACTGGATATCCCCTTCGGACAAATCCGTATGCGCATCGGTGGCAGCCCTGCTGGCCACAATGGCATCAAATCCATCTCCCAGGCCATGGGCGAGGATTACGGCCGCGTACGGGTCGGTATAGGCCCCAAGCTGCACGAACAGCAGGACAGCAGCGACTTTGTACTCGCCAGGTTCTCCAAAGAGCAAGAAGAACAAATGAAAAACCTCACCCGTGAGGTAACTGCTGTACTCAGTGAATATGTCTACGGTGGGCAACTCGTCGCCGAAACCCGCAGCTTTATAGTCTAATTATAGCGATTACACCCTAAGGCTATACTCGCGCTTCGTGCACCTGCTGCTCGGCATACCGTGCAAGCATCGGCTCGTCTTCGGGGCGTATCACTGGCCACACCATGTCCCTGAACGGGTAAATTTGTGCCAAGCTGGCCCGGAGGCGCCGGTCTCTAATAAGTATTTTGTCAGGCGTATCGCTTTGCTCCATGCGCATCCACGCATGCCCAGTTGGCTTTGGCGCCCCTACGCGCTGCGCCAGATTGAAGTCTACGCTGACCGCAGCCGGGGGAATGTAGCCGTCAGCTATCAGCCGTTCGAACATCACCCCGTTAATAACCGCCAGGCTCGAACACAGGCTCACGCGGTTGCGTATACATTCACCAGCGTTCACGGCCATACCGTTCCGAGCAGTCTCGTAACCACGTGATTGACCTATAGCCACCATCATGGCATCGATACGCGGTATCGATTGTGGCATATGTGCAGCCGTAAGCACCGAGGTGTTAGCCAGCGCCTTTTCCTGCCTCACAATACCACCCTCAGTAGCAGCGGCAACGACACGGCCATAGAGCTCGTCGTAGGGATCAGGCATAGCCTCGGGGTCAGCTACGATAGCTTCGCCTATGCCTGTGTAAAGCACCCCGCCCGTAACAGGCGTGTCGCGCATAATAAGCGGGTATCCAGCGTGCGTCAACACCCCGACACAAGCTGCGAAGGTCTCCTCTTCACGCTGTAGCCAGCGTACCGATGATTCAACAAATGCTGCCATAGGTTATCTCTCTGGCTTGTATATGCCCCGAATGCGTCCCAGCCCAAACATGCCACGCGTTGATTGTTCACGAGGATCGTCTATCTTATCACCTGCCAACATAAACACGTTATCTTCGGGAAAGCCGAGGCGCTTCATACGTCGCGCTACGTCACTACTGGTATAGGGGAGCACTAAGGCTACATTCGCCTCAGCACGGTCACCGACTTCGTTATACAATTGGGCGCCAAAGGAACCAAGCGTGCGCCACAGCTCCTGATTGTGGGCGGCCAATCCAGAAGCCTCGATCCGATTGTAGATACCATCGTCATGACCATACTCTGTCAGTCCCATGCGCAACATCTCAGTCTGGTCACGCATACCGGCTACCAGGCGGTCCATGGGGTCTATAATCGTGCCGTCGGGCATACGGGCAATATCAAGGTTTAGGAGAGGCACTCCATACCCCACAGGGCCAGCCATGTCAGCCATCGCCCCGTAAAAATTATCGCTATAGCCAGCCTCTACTTGTCCGCCAATCGGCTGCGCTGTGCCAAAAGCGATGATGTCACTATCAGCAATCGTGACACGCATACCCGGGTGCTCAAAGGCGTCACGCTCACCGTCTGTCAAAATAAGCGCTATGTTCAAGTTGGGTGCCATCATGCTGGCCGCGCCCAGGTAAGCATAGCCATTGGTGTACGGGTGGTGCTGACGCAAGGCCTCCGTTGGGGCGTTGGGGTTGAGCTCACGGCGAGGCAGCCGTCCTTCCAGCTCCTCAAGGGATGGGACCTCCCCGGCGGCAAAGGGATCGGCAAACACAGCTTCACCGTTAGGGCGGGGAATAAACCAGTCTTCGTGGCTGCGTACGTGCATGTCGAGTTCGCTCATAATGATTTTCTCTTCACCTAGTATTAGGTAATATTATACATTAGATTATACTTTTTGTCAATACTTCATCAGAGGTGGTGCTACGCATCACAAGCCTTGTATTCTGGGGCAACGAGGTATATAAAATACCCCGGCTGAGTAAGCCAGGGTATAAAAATGAAGGCATAAAAATAGGCCAACGAGAGGGGGTGGGCACCGCTCGTTGGCCAATTTTCGGGGACGTTACCACAGTAACCTCCCCACAAGAACCCGAAGGTTCAACCCTTTAAGCCCACCCAGCGAAGCGTCATGCACTAAAACTCCATAAAGTGATGCGCCGGTTCCGAAGAACCATCTTTGAGGACTCGCTCTTTGAGGACCCACCGGGACCTATTACTGTCCGAAAACAGCAACGGGTGCTTAAAGGGGTTAGTTTGTCTTAGAGCGCGTATCAGTTCCAGAATTTGTGGAACTAGCGCCTTAAAGATAAGTGGAGGGTAACAACTTACAGTGGCACGCTCTAAAACAATCTAACAAATTGTTAGAATGGGGGATATATAAGGTGCGTAAACATCGCATGGACGTTTACAAGTTGCTATTCTAACAAATATGTTGCATGGTGTCAATACTTAAAAATGATTTATAATGATTGTCAATACGCTTACGCTTGATTCACCTCTGTTCCCGAATGTACTCCGCACCATTGCGACACCTCCTAATATACTTTATATAGCTGGGAGTTCTCTTGAGGAATTGCTACAACAACCGTGCCTGACCGTGGTTGGCAGCCGCAAGGTTACTGCCTACGGTGAGACTGTTACCAAACAGCTGGTTGGCGCCCTTGCCAGAGCAGGGGTAGTCATTGTTAGCGGCCTCGCATATGGCATTGATAGCATTGCGCATCGGGCAGCGTTAGACGCCGGTGGGCGAACCATCGCCGTGCTGCCAAGTGGCCTAGACAGTATTTACCCAGCGGCACACCGGGGGTTAGCCGCCAAGATCATGCAGCAGGGCGGGGCGCTGGTCAGCGAATACCCGGCAGGCACCATTCCGTACAAAATGAATTTCATCGCTCGCAACCGCATAACGGCTGCGCTTGGTCAGGCCACACTTATTACCGAAGCAGCAGCAAAGAGCGGCACCTTACATACAGCTCGCTTTGCGCTAGAGCAGGGGAAAGACGTGCTGGCAGTGCCCGGCAACATCACCAGCCCGACAGCTGTGGGCACCAATAACCTCATAAAAACAGGTGCCGCAACCGTTACCAGTGCCGAGGATATCTTCCATGTCTTGGGTATACAACCTCAAAAAACAAATAAGAGCCTCCCGACAGGTGACACGCCTGAACAAGAGACTATTATTCAACTATTAGCCACCGGCGAGACTGATGGCGCCGTACTGCTAGCCCATAGCCAGCTTGATATACGCCTGTTCGACCAAAGCCTTACCATGCTGGAAATTACCGGCAAGGTACGCGGTTTAGGCAACAATAAGTGGACGCTACTGTCCTAGGCCGTGCTTTTCAGCGATAGCCTGTATATCAAGAGGAAGGGCGTCGCTCCTGCCGAGCGCCATACCGCCCGCTGCCCGTGCATCAGCCATAATCTGGTCCCCATTACGACTGATCCACTCTTTATGAGGGTACGCCATATCACTGGCAAACCCAGGGTTCCGAGGGTCTTCGGCTGCACGCTCCAAACCGGCCTGTACAGACGCGCTATAGGCGCCCGCCATTAATTCACCCATGTTCCATGGTCTGCTCATTGTAGTTCTCCTTCATTGCAGCAAAACAAAAACCGCTTCCCGAGGTAGTAGGTAGCGGCCATACGGCGTCTTGCCTGAACGTCAATTAATGTAACAGTACTGTTTTACGCCTGACGCGCACGTGAGTCAACTGTTTCATTTTTACAGCATACTTTACATTTTATAGTTGCAATTACACTAAGGGGTTGCGTATTATGTGCCCTTACGTATAAGCTAAACGTACTTAAGCATGAGCAAAAACCTAGTCATCGTAGAGAGCCCCGCAAAGGCCAAAACCATCGAGAAGTATCTTGGCAAAGATTACACTGTTAAGAGTAGCTTTGGTCATATTCGTGATCTTCCAAAAAAGGGCATTAACATCGATATCGAGAATGGCTTTACGCCATCCTATGAAATCAACCCTGACAAGAAGAAGGTTGTAGCCGAACTGCGCAAAGCCGCCAAAGAAGCTACCGATGTCTGGCTTGCAAGCGATGAAGACCGTGAAGGGGAGGCTATTGCCTGGCATCTTGCTATGGCCCTCAAGCTCGACCCGGCCAAGACAAAACGTATCGTGTTCCATGAGATCACCAAGACCGCCATCGAGAACGCCATCAAAACACCTCGTACTGTCGACCTGCAATTGGTAAACGCCCAGCAGGCACGCCGTGTACTGGACCGCCTCGTCGGGTATGAACTATCACCAGTACTCTGGAAGAAAGTACGCACCGGCCTGAGCGCCGGTCGTGTGCAGTCCGTAGCCGTACGCATTATCGTCGAGCGCGAACGTGAGATTCGCGAATTTGCCGCAACCAGCACCTTCAAGGTAGTAGCTATCTTCACTATCGATGGGCAAGAGCTCAAAGCCGAACTTGCCACGAAACTACCTACACAGGATGACGCCCGGACATTCCTCGAAGCCGCCGCCCAAGCTATCTTTATTGTTGATGAAATTGCTACCAAGCCCGGCAGCAGAAACCCTGGCGCACCATTCACTACCAGTACCTTGCAGCAGGAAGCCGCCCGACGCTTGGGCTATAGCGTCAAGCAAACCATGCAGCTTGCACAGCGCCTGTACGAAAACGGCCACATTACCTACATGCGTACCGACAGCACCATCCTGTCAGGCTTTGCTATTAAATCCGCAGAAGAGTTTATCCTCAGTGAATACGGCCAGCAGTACCACAAGCTGCGTCAGTTCAAAACCAAGAACGAAAGTGCCCAAGAGGCCCACGAAGCCATTCGTCCTACCAGTTTCGCCAAGCAGAGCGCCGGTGACGATAACCAGCAGCAGAAGCTGTACAACCTTATCTGGCAACGTGCACTCGCCAGCCAGATGGCTCCCGCTGAAACGGAAAAAACTGAATATACCATTGGTCTTTCCAACCGCAGCGAGAAATTAGTAGCCAAGGGTGAAGTGCTTAAATTCGACGGTTTTATGAAAGTCTATGGTGGCGTTAAAGACGACACCATCCTGCCATCCGTCGACAAAGGCCAGCAGCTACCACTCGCAACCATGGCCGCTACCGAAACTTTCAGCCGGCCACCAGCCCGCTACTCAGAAGCAGCCCTCGTGAAAAAGCTCGAAGAATTAGGCATTGGCCGTCCAAGTACCTATGCACCAACCATCTCGACCATCCAGGCTCGTGAATATGTAGAGCGCAAGGACCTGGAAGGCGTTGAGCGTAAAGTACAGACCTTATCGCTCTCAGACGGCGCCATCAAGGAAGAAGAAGTCACCGAAATTACCGGTGCCGACCGCAATAAACTGATTCCTACCCATTTAGCCGAAGTAACTACCGACTTCCTGGTAAAGTATTTCCCAAGCATCGTTGACTTTGATTTTACCGCCACCGTAGAAGGTGAATTCGACCGCATCGCAGAAGGCAAGGAAACCTGGAATAAGATGATTGGCGATTTCTATAAAGACTTCAGTCCGCTCATCGAAGCCGCAGGCGGTATTTCGCGCAGTGAAGTATCACAAGCCAAAGAACTTGGCATTGACCCCAAGACTAAAAAGCCCGTCCTCGCACGCTTTGGCCGCTACGGGCCTATGCTGCAGCGCGGTGCCACCGAAGACGAGGAAAAGCCCACCTTTGCGCCGCTCCCCGAAGGCACCACCCTCGAAACGGTTACCCTGGCCCAGGCCCTCACCATGTTTGAGCTGCCACGTATTGTCGGCGCCACGGATGATGGCCAGCCAATCAAAGCCAACATCGGCCGCTTTGGGCCCTACATTCAAGTAGACAAAACATACGTATCCATCAAGCCGCTCGACCCCTTCAGTATCACTGAAATGGAAGCACGAGCCCTTTACGCCGAAAAACTCGAGAAAGATGCTAATAAATACATCAAAGAGTTCCCAGGCGGCATTAAGATCGTCAATGGCCAATACGGTCCATATATCACTGATGGCAAAAAGAATGCAAAAATCCCTAAAGACACTGAGCCTGCTAGTCTTACTGAAGAAGCGTGCAAGAAGCTTATCGACGAAGCACCGGCCCGCGGCAAAAAACGTTTTGTACGCAGAAAAGCCTCCTAAAAAGTCCCCCGAGCAGGGGACTTTTTATTTATGTGGTAAAAAGGGATAAACTTTTCCACATATTTGTATCTTGAGCAACTTATTTTCTAGAAGTATTTTACAACACACTACCCGCACGGGCGTCCATTCCGTGATACAATAAGCTTTATAAGAAGTTTGTTTGACTTTTACATAGATTAGTTTATAATTATGTAAGAATTAAGCAGTTAACAGACAGGGAAATGTTTCATGGCAGAAAGCCAGTCTACTAACCAAACGCTCAATACTGAGCAATTCGTCCAAGACATCCTCTCGAGTGTGGAGCGCGAACGCGAACGCGAAATCGTTGCACGCCGCTTCGGGCTTTTTGACCGCAAAGAAACTTTGGAACAAATTGGCGAACTGCTTGGTATTACCCGTGAACGCGTCCGCCAGCTGGAGAAATCAGTTGTTGCACGCCTTAAAGCCACTGCAGAGCAAGGGCAACTATCGCACATCGAGGAAGTGCAGGCTGCACTCCTAAACCAGCTCAACCAAATGGGGCAGGCTGCCCGCGTGAGTGACCTCAGCGCACGCGTAACTGGTGAGAATACTCGTACCGACCAATCCCGTATCGCCTTTTTGGCCGAACTATGTCCTGCACTCGTCGTCGTCGAAGACAACGACCACTTCTATCACGCTGTTGGCGTCCAGAAAGCACATGACGAAAAGGCTATGAAGTCTGCTGTTACTAAGTTGGTTGATGCCATCAAAAAAATGGGCGAACCAGCTGAAATCGCTGACGCCGCCAAAGCCGCAGGCATTAGTGATGTCGACCAGGCCAGTGCCCTTGCCAGCATCTCCAAGGACCTCGCTACGCTCAACAGCCGTTGGGGCCTTGTAAAGTGGCCAATGGTCAACCCCAAGAACATCCGTGACAAAATCTACGTCATCCTTAAAGAGCACGGCAAGCACATGCACTTCAATGAGATTGCCTCTGCCATCAAGGATTCTGACTTCAAGCGCAAAGACGTCACCACGCAAGCTATCCACAACGAGCTCATCAAAGACAAGCGCTTCGTTCTGATTGGCCGCGGTATCTACGCCCTTAAAGAATGGGGCTACAAAAAAGGCACCGTTGCTGACATCATTGCCCAGGTACTACGCGAGGCAGGGGAGCCATTGCACCGTGACGAGATTGTTAAGCGTGTCTTGAAGAGCCGTTTTGTCAAAGAAACGACTATCCTCCTGAACCTCCAAGGTAAATCACAGTTTAAGCGTGTCGCTAAAGCCACGTACGAGCTCGCTGAAGCAGAGTAAAGCAGTTCTGCTATGTCCGAACAGTTAGGGCAGATTGCGGCCTTCAATGAAGGCGCTGTGCCTTACCGTGAAGAGCAGCTGCGCGACCTGTTAGCCCAGGGCAATCCCAATAGGCTCGCGGTGCAGCACAATATGCTAGCACCCAACGAAGATGGCGTCCGCGTACGATGGCTCAAATCATTGCCAGCCGGGAGTATGCCAGGCAGGCATGCGGTACTTGGCGAACCACCCATTGAGTTTGCAGCCGCTGTGGCGCACGTAGAGCGGCACGAGCGTGAGTTAGAGCGATTATCTACCTACGACATTACTATTCCTCAACACAGCGTATTTGTGGTCGAACGTGACCCTTATCATGGCTGGCCAGTCGTGTATACGGCAGTAGAGAATATACCGGAGCCACCGTTGCTGCCAGAAAAGAAATTCTTTAAAATGCGGCATGCCGATCCGCAACAGCTCGCAAAGCTCGGGAACGGTCTCTTACACTTTTATAATGATGCGCCAGCAGGGCAGCGGGTACTCCACGACGACGGCGCGTGGCCAAAACAATTTAGTAACTGCCTGGCTTTATATGACGTGGAGCCCCGGCTTGTCGATTCGGCGTTGCACGGACTACGTACTGTAGCCGCCTGGGCCAGTACTATGCGCAGGTCAGCAGAACGCACACAGCTCCAACTCAGCGTCAAAGAAATCATCAATAATTGGCAGTATGTATAAGAGCGAACAAATAAGAACATTTAGCGAACAAGAATAGCTTATCCGAATGGTAGCCGTGAGCGCCACATATATAGCCGATACCAGCAGTATGTATGCATAGCCACTACGACGGCCAAGCAATACGCACACAGTCAGCAGGCGATAACACAATATGCATAATCATGCATAACCGGAAATACGGCAGTGGATGTTCATGAGGGAGCTGAGGCAGAAAATCAGCTGGAATAGTGGCCTAAAGCAAGTGGTATATTCAATGTCGTACATTGTATATTTTGCGACTCTAATATCGGTATATAAGACGATAACTGGTACCCCTGCGTAGGGAAGCTGTTTCTGCATTTATTATAGTAATGTGTTTAATAGTCCCTATGTCTATGTACAACTGCTTATTTTAATCCCATGGTACGCTCTCGTAACTCCTTAGATACCGCCTATCCTTAACCTTGGCTTTTGTACGTAAGCCTGGTATGTAGCTGTTCGGTTTACTGTTCGTATTTGGCATGTATGAGCCACGTGTGGCTGTCAGATACAAGTAAACCCATAATTGTGTGCATAATTTGACTTATCCACAGTTTTGTCGTGAAATTATTTGCTTTTTGTGTGCTTTGATATATTTATATATATTCTGCCCTCCTACCCCCTTACCCTATTATTTTTTGACTTTTGTTGTTTCTGATAGTTTTATATAGTTTTTTAGTACAGCGTGAAATGCAGCACTATACACTCTATGAACAAAAAACGAACATCGGGGGAAGAGCGATAGGGCTATTTGTAGTAGACCCTGTTCTCTACACGGACGTCTACATACTCTTTCGGCGTTTTACGCTCTTTGGCTAAGCGCTCTTTTAGGGCGATGTGGGCACCTGCTTCTTCCCTGGCATTGCCATACAGGTTGTACTTCACGATATACCCTGCCCCCTTCGGCCTTACGTGCAGTTCATTCGTCCCTGCCGGTAGGGATAGTGACTCTATAGCAATACCCTTGGTGGTCAGTTGAAATACGACTTCGTCTATAAAGCGAACCGTTGCACCCGGTAAGGCTATACGACCGACCGATAACTGGATGTTGCTTTGATCAGTCACGACGGGTATAGCAAGTTCCTCTAGCTGTGGTACCTGATTGCCGGATATAAGGGCACGACCAGCGCTATCCAGAACATAGAGGCTATTATCGGCACCCGCAAGAATCAGCTTGGGAGTGGCAGGCTGCACATACACGACGGGCTGGCTGCCAATAAACGGCAGTGATATTGTTACAGCCTGCAGCTCCGGGAACTGACGCTTCAAGTCGGCACTGATCTTAGCCGTATCGACCGTTAGCTTATTCGCGTTCACCGAGCCTGAGAAGGATTTTTTGGCGGCAGCGGCGTATACCTGCTGATCCCGCAGGAACACTTGACCGGGGGAACCCTCTACCGGAAGCACCTTAGCGTCTGATGTAAGGCGCAAACTCAGCACAACCAATATCAGCACCGCCAGCAAAGCCGCCAGCTGCGGCACTTGCTTCAGCACGGGGAACCGGGGGCCAGTACGCTGTACCTTTTCCGGCTGCTGAATATCGCGACTACTCGTCCCGGCACGTGGGCTGCGGTTGGCATGATATGAAAAAACCGCACTGCGCTGTACAGGCTGTTGTACAGGGCGGCGTGTTCGTTCAGGAACGGTGGGTCGTTTTTTAGCAAACATGTTTATTTTACCGGTAGCGTAGCGCTTATGCTGCTATATCTAATAATAGCACTGCGAGACGCTTAGCCGCATCGGGCTGTGCTAATTTGCCGAGCTTTTGGCCAAGGTCCTTGGCAAGACGGGGGTTATCAAACAGCTCCGTAACCGCAGGCATGAGCGCGCGACTATCCTGGCGCAATTTGACTTCATCAACCAGGCGCACGGCGCGTCGCTCTGCAAGCACTTGGGCATTCTTTAGCTGGTGTCCACCAGCTAATACGGGGTTAGGTACCACAACACAGGCTTTCTGCTGTGCGGCGAACTCAGCAATACTTGTCGCACCCGCACGTGTAATTATTACATCAGCTGCGCCACTGTAGGCATGGAGATTTGTTACGTATCCTTTCACCGCTACGCGCTGCTGCTGCACGGGAGAAAGCGTTTTCTTATATCGCTGCCGGAGGGCGGCTTCGTGTGCGCGGCCAGCCAGCTGTACAATCGTCAGATCAGGATAGCGCTGGAGTAACTCGGGTACGCAATCGGCAACGGCATCGTTGAGCCGCTGGGCGCCGAGTCCACCGCCAGTCACAAACAATACCCGACCGGAAGGATCAATACCAACCTGACGGCGGGCGTCCTGTACCTGCTGTGCCGTGTAAGGATAGTACTGGTGCATCAGGGGCACACCCACAGTAACCGTCTTGTCCTGCGGATAGTTGTAGACTTCCTTGGGCAGGCCAACGGCATGAATACGCGCCCAGCGGGCTACAATGCGGTTCGCAAGGCCTGGCAAGGCGTCAGAGTCATGTGTGGCAAAAGGAATGCGCAGTGCTGCAGCACTCAACCCCACGGGCACACCCACAAAACCACCTTTTATGAACAGTACATCAGGACGAAGCTTACGCAGTAGCCGGAAACTTTGCCAGAGCCCTGCTACGACATAGAACATATCCCGTATATTCTTGAGAACAGTTGGTACGTCCAGTAGCTGGCGGAGCCCTTCCCCGTGATAGCGACGCAACTTTCCTGCACGGACGGTATACAGCACATCAATATTGGGGTCCTGGGCGGGAATATCACCCAAGCCATCCCCTGTTTGACCAATATAGATTATCTCAATTGCAGGATTAATCTGTTTTAATTCATGTGCGACGGCCAGAATTGGGGTAATGTGACCCCCTGACCCGCCGCCGGTCACCACTATTTTCATATCGGCCAGCTCCGTTATTTATTGGGCTACTACTTGCCTCGGGAATACCGAATGAAGTGTAGCGCGAAATCTGAAAAACAATACCAAGTGCTGCCATAACAAGCAGCACACTACTACCACCATAACTCACAAGGGGCAGCGTGATTCCCTTGAGGGGCAGCAAGCCAATCATAGCACCAATATTTATCACCGCTTGCGTACTTAGCCAAACTAGAATGCCGACAACCACCAGACGGGTATAATCGTCCGGAGCTCGCTCGGCAATACGTTTAATACGCGTGAAAAATGCCGCAAATAGCCCAAGCAGCACAGTAATTCCAAGAAAGCCGAACTTCTCAGCATAAATAGCAAAAATGGAGTCGTTCTCAGCCTCAGGCAAGTAGCCGTAAGCCTGCACACTCCGGCCTAAGCCTAAGCCGATCATACCGCCTGAGCCCACAGCAATGAGCGCCTGGCAGGCCTGATAGCCCGATACCAAGCAATCCTGCTCAGGATGCAGATAAGCCGCGAGACGGTCTCGACGATACGGTGTGGAAGAAATTGCGATGACTACACCAATCAGGATAATTGCTCCAATCAGCAAGATACGCTTCATGGGTAAGCCAGCCACAAAGGACATGACGCCTACCATAGCCACCATGACACCAAAGGAGCCCAAGTCACTCTGCAAGCCCGCCACAATGAAGCCAGCGGCGACTAAACCGATGGCCAGCGGCTTGAGTGTCTTGTGAAAGTCGCCCATAGATCCGTTTTGCATGCGGTAGGTTAGGAATCCCGCCAGCCACAATATCATCGCCACCTTAAGCAGCTCTACCGACTGAAAGGAAAAGCTCCCCACGCGTATCCAACGGTGAGCAGGATAATCAGCATTCACCGGTGTTATGAGTGCCACCAATGTTGCGATGCCCGCCAGTATCAAGAGCGGTATAGCAAAAGTGCGCAGCTTTTGGAACGGAAACAGCGCGGCGGCCGTAAAGACAGCAAGCCCCAGGCCGACGGCAACCAATTGCCGCATGACGTAATGGTTTCCGTCAACGCCCTTCTCTACCTCAAGAGCAGGGCTAATAGAGAACACAACGATAATACCCACCGCCAACAAGGCAATAGTCAGAATGAGCAGCCAATAATCAGGACGGTGCTTACGGGGCTGCCCTCTGTCTTGCTGATACGTAGGATTTCGGCGTGTAACTGCCCCCATTAGCGCTGATTATCCTCCTTCTTAGAGATAGTTTCCGAGTAAGAACACGATAAGGCCCAATACACCGGCCACCTGACCGAGCACCCAGAAACGCATGGTTACCTTTGTTTCAGGCCAGCCACTTGCTTCAAAGTGATGGTGGATCGGTGCAATTTTGAAAATCTTTTTACCGTTACGCAGCCGCTTGGAAGCGATCTGCAACATGCTGGAGCCGGCTTCAGCCACAAAGATAAGGCCAATGATAGGCAGAATAAGTACCGTGTTGGTAAGCATAGCTACAACACCAAGCGCCGTACCCAGCGCAAAGGACCCTACGTCCCCCATAAAGAATCTGGCAGGATAGATGTTAAACCACGTGTAACTCAGCAACGCGCCGACAATAGTCAGACAGAAACCTGCAATACCGAAGTTACCTTCCAGGGCGGCGATAATGGCGTATACGCCAAAGGCCGTCGTAGTGAGGCCGCCAGCAAGCCCGTCCAGGCCATCACTAATGTTAACTGCGTTAGCGGTAGCCACAACAACCAGTACGAACAAAGGAATAATCAGCCAGCCAATTTCAAGCTGCGTGCCGACTATCGGGATGTGAATGCTGCTGACTTCGAGCTTGTAGTAGAAGAACCAGCCACCGATCAGGGCGACCAGCGTGGTAAGCAGCAGCTTCAAGCGGGCAGACAAACGAATCTTTTCCTTGTCGCCGTTAGAACCCTTGAGGTTGATGATGTCATCAAGCAGGCCCACGGCAGCAGCACCGGCAAAGGCGGCCAATGGCAACCAGGTTTCAGCTCGGCTTAGGTTAAAGAGTGCCGTCACCAGACATACGGTAACGACAGCTATACCGCCGGCCATAGTTGGAATATGGCGTTTGTGCTTTTCGCCATGCAACTGTTGGAATATGGTTGCCTTTTCGCCTGTCGTCGCAGTCGTACGAGGCTTCTTCCACCATTGGCCTCGATAGGCCAATGCCGTATATATCGGGGTAATAATCATGCTTATTAAAAATCCCAGGAAACCGAGAAGGAGCATGCGGATGAGCGTCTCGGTTTCAACAGATATATACAGTGTGTCCATTGAAAATCCTTTAAAAACTTAAGTTCATTATACGTTACTGCTCTTTCGGTGTCACACTGAAATTATCGAGTAACATGTGTGCTATATCGCCGAATATTGGCTGCGCTGCTGCCGTACCAGCGTACCCAGGCACTTTTGGCTTATTTACCCGTATCATGATAACATATTGCGGTTTATCCCCACCAACGTAACCTAAGTATGTACCGTTGTAATCATTTGCGAGATATCCTCCTTCGGGGCTGGCTATCTGTGCTGTCCCTGTTTTACCGCCCACACTGTAGGTTTTTTGATCAAATTTACGCTTGAAGTAATGCTTATTAACGACGTTCTCCAACATGGGCAATAGGTCTCGGCTGACCTGGGGCGTTACGACATCATCCTTCACAACCACGGGCTTCTTGTCGTGCTTTGTTCCATCCGGAGAAATGGTATAGTCCACCAACTGCGGCTGATAGTACGTACCGCCATTTATGGTGGCTGCAAACGCTGCGGCCATCTGCAGCGGTGTGGCGGTCATGGCCTGCCCAAAGGACGCGTTAGCGTAGGTCAGCCCGCGCGCATACCCCTTATTAGGATCGGGTATCGTGCCTTCGGCTTCGTATCCCTGCTCTATGCCTGTCTCACGGCCGAACCTATAGTGGTTTGACATGTAGTCATACCATGCCTCACGCCCTTTCTTGTTTATGGTGTCGTTGCTGTCCCCCATACGCATCACCAGCCAGGCCGCACCCGTATTCAGTGATAAGTTCAGTATGTCTGATACATCTTTTTGGCCCGGGCCGCCGTCTTCTTCAATATTTTTCACTGTCCAACCATCTATTTTGTAGAATGAAGGGTCAAAGTAAGACGATCGGGCGGAAACCGCTCCGGCGTCCATTGCTGCTGCCGCAGTAAGCGGCTTCATAACCGATCCTACTTCGAGGGGTGATGTAACGGCGGCGTTTGAGAACACCTCAGCGTCCTCTACGCTGCCGTAGGCGCCAGGGTCATAGGTAGGCCAGTTGGCCATAGCTTTAACTGCTCCGGAGTTCGGATCATAAATCACCACGCTGCCCGACTCGGACTTAGCGCGATCCAATCCCTGCTTCAGTAAATTCTCCGCTTGGCGCTGCATTGATACGTCAACGGTTAACACCACATCCTCACCTTGGACAGGCTGCTTGAGGATATTGTCGGTATTTGCGGCGAGTGGCACACCGTGCACGTCAGTTACCGCCTTAAGCTGGCCTGCTGTACCAGCCAGCCCCTTATTCAAGGCCTGCTCCACGCCATAAACGCCCTTGCCCTCATCATTCACAAAACCAAGCAATTGTGACGCCAGATTGCCGTTCGGATAGGTGCGGTATGCCTGCTCTATGGCGCCAACACCGGGGTATTTCTTTTTGAGGACAATATCTTTCTGGGCTTCGGCAATTTTGCGGCCCAAAATAACGTACCGTGTTTCCTTGGTACGAAGCTTCTTTTCATAATCACTAACGTTGCCGCCCATGGCTGCGGCAAGTGTCTCGGCAACCTGTCCGTGCTTCTTAATGAGCGTCGGATCGGCATACACCGTATACAGTGTTTGGTTCAGTGCAATAGGCACCACCGAGGTACCGTTATGGGCCTTGATAATACCGCGGCTGGCTGGTATTTCGTATTCTTTAATATGACCCAGCATTGCGGAACGCTTATAGTAGTCATGCCGGATGATTTGCAGATAAAACAGACGTACCAAAAAGATACTGAAAATTAATAGGATAACAACGTACCATACACGGGCACGTTTAACGGTATCTAGGGGGCGGCTGGCATCAGGACCATACAAAGGCATAATTCTCCTTTATTATAACCCCCTCATCCTCTAAAGATAAGCATTATTCCAAAGTGCCACTGGGGGCAACGGTGACAAGACCCTGAGCGACTTCACTGTTTTGAACACGGTCAAGTGACTGCAGGCGTGCTGAAGCAACCTCCAGATCATCATGCTCCTGTTTCAGGGTCTGCTGCTGTTCCAGCAAATTATTAACCTGATACCCGTAAGCGTTTGTCTTGGTAACCTGCGTAAGATACAGCAAGCCCAACAAACACGCCAATACGATTAAAATAATTGTATTGGTAATAGGACCTAGTGTACGCTCACGCGTGCGGAAACTGACGGCGTTTTGGTTGCGCGCTGCAAAAGCGCTCTTACGCCCTAAAGCTAAAGAACTTGAATATGTCATAATTTTGTTTTTGTTTTCCTTCTCGCAAATTAGCAAGAGTCGGGATGCCCTAATTTTTGTGACATCCCTTCCCTGTACTAATGAGGTGCTTGTACTAGGCTACAGTAACGTGAACTTTGTACGCGCGTGGGGTAGCGTTTTTGATGCGGATTTGCATTGTAGCTGCCCTTTCTTTTTTGGTTATTTTTGTTTCGCTGCGGCTCGGAGTTTTGCACTTCTTGCACGCGGATTGTAAACGATTTCATGTTCGTCACCAACAACAGGTCTTTTGGTAAGGGGACGTATAACAGCATCATACCTGTCTCCGCCAGCTTCTGCAAGTGCCAGTTTTACTAACCGGTCTTCCAGGCTGTGGAAAGATATTATTGCTATGCGTCCGCCGGGCGCCAACAGGTCGTATATCCAGATAGGGATGCTCTTGCGGAGCAGCTCTAGCTCGTCATTGACAGCTATACGCAGTGCTTGGAACGTACGTGTAGCAGGATGTACTTTGCTGTACCCTGGCCATGCCTTGGCAACGATTGCGGCAAGCTGATGTGTGCTAGTTATTGGCCGATGCTCCACAATAAGTGTCGCAATGGCCCTAGCCTTGGGCTCTTCGCCATAACGCCTAAGGATATCCGTCAATTCCGTAACGTCGTAGGTATTTACTACCTGCTCCGCTGTGAGACTTTGAGTTTGATCCATGCGCATGTCGAGTGGCCCATCGCTTTTCAACGAAAATCCACGGCTTGCCTGGTTAAGGTGCGGTGATGACACGCCTAAGTCTGCCAAAATCAGATCGAACTGACTCCCCTGCTCTTTCAGCTGTTCGCTTGCCGTTAAAAAATCGGCATGGATGAGCTGTATCCCCTGCCCCGCGAATCGCATACCCAGTTGCTCTATAGCAGCAGGGTCACGGTCGACGAGCGTGGTGTGCGCAGGATTGTGCGTCCGTTCCAGAACAGCGCTTGCATGCCCGCCATAGCCGCCCGTTAGGTCGAGGTATGATTCCCCTTCCTGTGGGTCAAGATTGGCAAGCACTTGTTGCAGCAGTACTGGAATATGTAAAGGATGTTGGTTTTCTTGCTGGTGCATCTGTTGCAGTGTACCCCATAGTTGCCTATGAGACCACTTTTTTGTTTTTATTCATCTTTCGATGAAATGGTGTTTTTGTTTTATCAAGATCACCTAATCAGCAGTCAACTTTTTGTTTTTTTGGTGGTTTTTGTTTTTGTGGTGACCATCTGCCGGTAGGTATAGAAGATATATTTGGTGAGTAAGAATTTAAAAAATCCTTTGAACTTCTTAACTGTGCAGATGATCAAGTTTGAGAGACTTATGTGTGAGGTGGAGTTTTGGGAGGTGTTTTTGAGAAAAGAACAATAGTTTTTTAAGTGGTTACTATCAATCCACTTGTTGACTGCCGAATAGCTAACCTCGTATGGTTTCTATTCGGTTAAATTTTTAAGGAACACTGAACAATGCAGGTTATACGGTATCGGCTGCCATAATGCGCCAGTATTTGCCTACACGGACGGCCACAACTTCCTTGTCGACTCCAGCGTAATCGAGCAAATGTTGCTCAATCATGACGCGACCTTGCTTGGCGTCGCATTCCCCTTCTGTCTTCCCCATTCGGAATCGGACATTCAAGTCGGCTACCTGCTCATCAAGGATGTTTCCTTGCAATTGCGGTTCGACCAGTTCGTCCCATACCGACTTTGGGTATAGGTGAAGGTACTTTTGGAATCCTCGGGTTACGACTACTCCGCTTGCGAACTCGCTTCGAAGCTCGGCCGGTATGGTTAACCGCCGTTTATCGTCAAGCTTTCGCTGAAAGTAATCTACCGTGGCCATTGGTTGTTTTAATTTGCAGTGGTTTTTTGGTTTTTTGATTTCGCTGGGTGCTCTTTGGGGCTACCCACGATTACCCACTGACGTCATCATACTACCCACTCTTACCCACGCACAAGTACTTTTTAGCAATAATCGGGAGTTTCCCACAGGAGTTATCCACAGTTTTGCCACTGTTATGCCAAATTAACCACATGTAGCGTTAAGGGCTCTGCCCTGCACGCTAGCTTGAGCCCGAACCGGCAATCGTCGGGTGACGAGGCAGATCAAGTTCAACGTGCGCGTGCTTGGGATGTTCATGATGCAGATAGGTAGCAATCCAGTCCCAGCTCTGGGAGTAGGCTTGCTGCATAATACCTCGCATGCTGCCATCAAAGCTCAGAACGGTCATAAACATTGAACCCGTTACAATAGCCAGACTCATCCGGTGGCGCAGTATGCCCTCTAGATGCTGATGGAAATGTTTCGAATTGTGGTTTTTGTTTTTCATGGTTTTATAAAATTACTTTAGCAAAACATTAGCATTTTGTCAATATTGTGTTTTCATATGGCAACAGCCCTTGACTGCTTTGATACACTATTGTCAGTATGACGAAACAACGGAGGATACAATCGCTGCCGGCAGCAGACCGGCCGCGTGAGAAGCTACAGAAAAAGGGCGCTACCTCCCTTTCTGACTTCGAGCTACTGGAGGTTATTCTGGGCAAAGGCAGCGGGACCACGGACGTCAGCTCTATCGCCCGTCAGATACAGCGGCAACTGCGCAAGGGGTTGACGGCGGTTAACTTTGAATCATTAACAGCCATAAAGGGCGTACATGTAGCGACCGCAGGCCGAATCCTTGCCGCGCTCGAATTGGCAAAGCGCCAACTGGTATGGGAAGCTGAGCCCCTCCAGACAATGCAGGACATCTTGGGTAGAGTGAGTGATATTCGTACCAAACAGCAAGAATACCTCGTATGTATGAGTCTCGATGGGGGTAACAGACTTATCGCCCAGCGTACGGTCACTATAGGCATATTAGACAGCCTGCTTGCCCACCCCCGTGAGGTCTATGCCGACGCCATAAGCGACCGGGCCGCAAGTATTATCGTGGCGCACAACCACCCTTCGGGCGAAGTCACGCCCAGTCAAAAGGACATTGCCCTTACACAACAGTTAGCAGCCGCCGGTCACCTGCTGGGCATTACCTTGCGCGATCATGTGATTGTTACGAAGAATCAGTACTTCAGCTTCCGGCAACACCACCTACTGTAGCTGAACAGCAGAAACATTTTACTTCGAGGTAACGTGTGGTATTATTCGCGCGTCGAACAAAATGGGAGCGATGAGGACGCGGTAGGACACTATGGGTACATGTTATTTTGAATTGCGAAAACGGGCCGCAAAGGGCACCGACAGCATGGCAGCCGATATGATGCGGCATTTACACACCCGGCAACATT
>DASPHS010000142.1:0-3568 GCA_035629475.1 Saccharimonadales bacterium (SeqCode) | reverse complement strand
CGGAACTTCTACAATCTCCTCAGTACCAGCTCTTTTAGCTTTACGTCGTCCACCAGGCTGATGAGCTGCCAGTGTGTCAGCTACCGTCGTGTACTCGCGCCAGATTTCATCATCGATAGCATCGGGCTGATCATCGTAGTGCGTGCCTCTGCCGGCAGTATGGTCGCTGTAGGGTGCTGCCGGCCGGATACTTAATAGAGGGTCCTTCGTCTTTTTATCATAGAATTCGTCAAAAAATGTGTCGAGCGTTTCTTCGTCGGCAGCCCAAGCGCGCGCCAAGAGTGTGTCACGGAGTGTCGTCGTTTCGATGCCGTCTGCTATGGCTTGGCGGGACACTTCCCGTACTTTTTCGAGGGCAATATTTGACGGCAAGAGAAGCTGGTCGCGAAAATAATCCTGTGTTTCAGCTTCATCGACACCAAAAACCGTCCATAATACACGACGGCGATAGCGCTGTACCCGATTGCGCGCTCGGCGCCCATCTTCATCCAACTGCCCCCTCCCGTAGAATTCGCTGCCAATCTCGATGTTGTTATTCAGCTGCACCAGCCAGGCTTCTTCTTGCTCGGCATCAGGCCATGCACCGCCCACTTTTTCAATCCAGTCACGATCACTGGCGTCAATTTTGGGTATGCCTTCTTCTACCCACTCGGCATAAAGTGGCCCACTGTGCACACGTTCCATTAGATTACTATGCCATAAACGTCATCAAGGCAAAAGGGAGGCATCAATTTTATGACAACGCTTCAAACGGTGCAAAGCGGCAATGATACAGGCCCATCGCGGCCGCTTGCACTACATTAAATGATTCTTTCCGACCAAACATCGGGATCTCTACGATAGCATCGCATAGCGCCAGCACTTCTGGTTCTACGCCTTCAACTTCGCGGCCAACCAGTAGCGCGATTTTGCCAGGCGGCTGGTAATCAGGCAGGCTGATAGCCGTATCTGCCTGTTCGATAGCTGCCACCATAAAGCCATCAGCTTGCAGCGTAGCAAGCACGGGGTCAAGACTGTCGTAGTGCTCCCATGGCACCATATGCTCAGCATCGAGCGCCGTCTTATTCATTTGCCGGCTTATCTTGGTGGCAATATGCGGCATGCGACTGTCACCCTCATGCTGCGGATAGGGCGTGTAACCAGTCAAGTACACCTTGCTGACGCCCAGACCTTCCGCAGTCCGTAGCAATGAGCCGACGTTATGAATGCTCCGTAAGTTATGGGCAATAAGTACGATATCACGCATAGTTCCTTATAGTGTACCGTACAGAGCGGTTCCAGGATAAAGGTTGTGGTTATTGGTGTCAGCGCTATATAATTGACAGCATGAGCCAGGACGCTAGACGCGACGAAGAGACCGCAACCTTGCGACGTGCCCGAATTTTGGGCCTTAATTACGTTGACACCTCTACGATTACGCAAAAAACACTCTACCATGACCTCTTAACCAAAGAGGAGATGTACCAAAAGCGCATCGTCCCCCTACAACACGATCAGAGTAATGTGCTGTTTGGCATCACGACCACCACATCGCAGCAAACACTCAACGAAGTAGCGCAGCGCTTCAGTGATATTCGCACGACCTTTGCCATTATTTCTGAGATCGGCTACCGCGAATACATGCAGCAGTACGATCCGCCCAAGCAGATCACCTACCAGGAAATTGCTTTTACCGCCAATGACGACGAGTTATTCAAGAACGTTTCTGCCACGCTTGACCAAGTACGAGCCGATGATATTCTGGCCTATCTCGTGCAGCAGGCCTACCGCCTGAAGGCGTCTGACATCCACTTGGAAAACCAGAAGGAGTATGTACGCATCCGCTTCCGCGTGGACGGTGTGCTGCACCCGATTGCCAGCCTGAGCCATGACAAATACCGTACCCTCATGAGTTCTATCGCCATTGCCGCCAACGTATGGACTGGCGCAACTGACGCCGAGACAGGGCACATCAACAAGTCCTACAAGCTGGCTACCGGCGAAGACGTGACCGTCAACTTGCGTGTCGAGACCGTACCGACAGCCTACGGCCAGGATGTGGTTATGCGTGTCTTTACGCTCAAGCTGGAACTACTGAGCCTGGACGGTCTTGGCCTGTCTGAACGAGAACGCGTTGTGGTGGACGACATCATCAAACACCCCACGGGCATGGTCCTGGTGGTGGGGCCGACCGGTTCCGGTAAAACGACTACCTTGTACTCGATTGTTACGACGCTTAACAGCCCCGAGCGCAAGATTATCACCCTTGAAGATCCTGTCGAATACTTCATGGAAGGTGTCGTGCAGATTCCTGTCCATGGTGACACCAACGCCTCAGGGTTCGCAGAGAAACTCCGCGCCGTATTGCGCCTTGACCCTGACGTCGTGATGGTTGGTGAGATCCGTGACCAAGATACCGCCAAGACAGCACTGCAGGCAGCCCTGACCGGTCACTTAGTACTCAGTACCTTCCACGCCTCCAGTACGGCCGCCGCTATTACCCGCATGTTGGACTTTATTGGTATGAATCCGTTGTTTGCTTCTGCCATCCACTTAGTCATGGCTCAGCGATTGGTGCGTGTGCTCGACGACGAAACCAAGCAGCCCTATACCCCAGACGAAGGTCTGAAGGCACAATTGAAAGCCATCATCGATACACTACCAGAAAATGTACCCCGGCCTGATGTTAATCAGATTACGCTCTACAAGCCAGGCAGCTCACCCGAAAAGCCATTTGGCTATTCAGGGCAGGTACCACTTCGTGAGCAGATGCTGATGACGCCAAGCGTGCAGCAGTTGTTACGGCAGCCACCTAACTCTATTACGACTGATATTATTGAAAAGACAGCCATCAAAGACGGCATGATTACGATGCTCCAGGATGGCGTACTGAAAGCCATCCAGGGCAAGACTACCCTCGAAGAAGTTTTCCGCGTTGTTGGCTAGGCGTTATGTATAGTAACTGGCGTAACGCCTGTGACATTGGATGCCGCAAACTCATTATTAGCAATACTGCTTCCATTGCACCCCTCAACTCCACTCGTGTCAGCAAAGAGCGTGTGTGCGTGCGGTACTGCCATGAGCGTATCGCCATTCGATTCGTAGCCCCCACCGCCAGGACTCAATACGGGTTGGCCTTCTAGAGGCTTAATAGCCAGCCAAGCTGTGCTTCGATTACCCTGATTCGTACTTACTGAATCCCCATCAGGCCAAAAGCATACCAGTTCTGCTTGGGTATTTTGTGGCAGAACGGCAAGGGGAGTGCCTTCCTGGCTAGGGCGATCGTATGCGCCCGTCGGGGCATTGGCATTGCCCGTACACTGGCTGTTAATAAGGATGATATTGGCCCCACTTGCTGTTTGTCCAATTGCGCTAGCCCTATGCCCAAGGGAAAACTTGGTGCAGTCCAGCTTCTCGGGGTTGGGTTGCTCGGTGGTAATTGCCGGTGCAGTGCTCGGGCTGGCCGCCGACGTTACCGGTGCGAGGGGCTCGGCTGCGCCTGGCGCATGACAGGCCGTCAGTGTCAATGCCACGCCGAATAATCCTGCGCGGACAAGTCGTCTTGGGGTAAAAGCAGTTTCAATAGACA
>DASPHS010000141.1:0-6438 GCA_035629475.1 Saccharimonadales bacterium (SeqCode) | reverse complement strand
GAATTGTTAACACGTTGTTGATGGCCGTCCAGGAACGAACCCGTGAAATCGGACTGATGAAAGCCCTCGGCATGAGCCGCCGTAAAATCTTTGCTATCTTCAGCATTGAGGCCGGGCTTATTGGCCTATGGGGTGCACTGGTAGCCGTACTGCTGGCCAACATCGTCGGCCGGGTAGGCAGCGAAGTCGCCTCCAATACCATCCTTAAGGATTTTGATGGGCTGCAGCTCTTTTCGTTCCCCTTGGTATCGACACTGCTGATCATCCTGTTGGTGGTAGCGATTGCCGTTGTGGCGGCCCTGCTGCCAGCACGCCGGGCCAGCAGGCTCGACCCTATCGACGCGTTACGTTACGAGTAAGTCTTTCCGGGCTTTCCAGACCCGCTGCAGGTGCGCCTCAAAGTGTTGCTGAGCACCTGCAGTATCTTGGATCCATTGTATGTCCGGGATTCGCCGCTGCAATTCCCCCGTTTGCCACACCCCGTATTGGTATGTGGCATCCGCTATAGCCGTCTCCACGTCCTGTAGGCTAGCGCGCCGGTTGACGTACGGCTCAAACTCCCGATACCCGATGGTAGTAGTGAGTGGGGCGATGGCCAGGCCACCGGTCCGGCGGAGCATCGTCAAGACTTCTGCCTCCAAGCCCTGCTCAAAGAGCGTGCGGGTCTGAGCGCGAACACGCTCCTTCATGTCCTCAGGTGTGCGCTGAACGCCCAACACCAGCGTTCCCACCGGTGCTCGCAGGTTATCCGTTCGGCGGCCATAGCGTGTTGCAGCATGCTTGACGAGACTGTGCCGGTCAGTATCAAACGGTAGACCCCAATTATGCTCGCCGCACAGGGCAATAAGTTCAGAGGTGGAACGATTGTGCAGCCAGTCAAGGTCAGAGGTGGCCACGATATTGTTGTAGATCAACCGCTCAGCACGATACACATCACCGCCCGCCAGAATAGGCAAGCGAGCGTGATACAGCGATTCGCCAATTACGTCCTCCGTGGTCATAACCAGTTCATCAGTACCATAGTTATCGCCGGATTCGCTGCGCGCTGCACTATATTGGGGCGCCCGGTACTGGTCAGTGCGGGAGGGGGTAATAATACCGGCATGCATATGGATAACACTGCCGGTATATTCATGCGCCAGGTCCATAGCAATGTCAGCTTCACCAGAGGCAGTAGCCCCCAGAATATACACCATGACCGTCGTGTTGTCCGGGCGTCGTCGCTCAAAGTCACTTCGCAGCTCGTTGTGCTCGGCCTCGGCTGTCCAGGAAGCGTGTGAAGGGTTTTCGGGAATGTAGGGACCTTGTAGATGGTAAGACATAGTTTTTACTATATATCTTTTTCATGGTGTAACGAAAAAGGTGCCTGTATACTGGAAGTAATGTCCGCGACACTCATACTCATCACCGGCCATCCAGGCTCAGGCAAAACAACGCTTGCCCGGCAACTAGCCGCAGCATATGGCGTGCCATTCGTGTCCAAAGATGCCATTAAAGAACATATCTTTGACGCCCTGGGCAGTCAGGACAAAGAGTGGTCGCTCAAAGCGAGTGCCGCCGCCCACCGGATAATGGATGACACCATCCAGCAGCAATTGCAATCAGGTGGGAGCATTATCGCTGAAAGCAACTTCAAAGCAGCTGTCGATAGTGAACGCTTCAGCACACTGGCGGCTACACACCAGGCGGTCTGCGTCCAGATCCTCTGTCAGGCAAGTGGAGAGGTACTCTTCGCTCGATGGAATGCGCGTATTGCCAATGGCAGCAGGCACGAGGGACACGTAGAAGCTATTAGCCTGGACCAGATTAAAGACGACCTCGCCACACCCTACGAGCCGCTTGCCGTACCCGGCAGCCTCATACTGTTCGACAGTTCGGACCCAGCAAACACAATGCTCCCACAACTGCCCGGATTCAACCAGTAGCTCGTTCGATAAGCCGCTACGCCACCAGCGCCAACAGGAGTGCCAGCATGCCCGCACCCATCAGCCGACGGGCAGGGCTCAGGCCAGTCGTTATCTCCAGCCAGCTCCAGGTGAACAAGGCGCCAAAGCTTATTGCCAACAGCAAGTGCTGGGCATCACCTGTGGCCGGCCAGGCGGCCGCCAGGGCACCTAAGCCGATGAGGAGCGGCAGATTAGGGCGCTGAAACAGCACGACGCGCCCCTCCTTATCACGGATAAGCATAGTGAGACCGTTCGTCAGCCGTTTACGCATCATTCTCGCTCCTCCCCACGTTACTACTCCCTGCATTTTAGCAGCACATCACCGCCAAAAACCCGCAACTCACTGCAACCGACGTACTATAATGCACTAGGTAACGAGCATTAAAGCGAGGGAGTTATAGGTATGAGAAAAATAGTTGTCCTTACATTTATGACACTTGATGGCGTAATGCAAGCACCCGGCGGCAAGGGAGAAGACCCGTCAGGCGACTTTACCCACGAAGGCTGGAGCGTCCCTTACTTTGATGAAGCCATGGGTGCCGAAATGGAAAAGCAGATGGGTGAACCCTTTGACTTACTGCTCGGCAAAACGACCTATGAAATCTTTGCCGCCTACTGGCGTGAAGCGGAAGGCGGCGATAATCCTATTAATACCGCCAAAAAGTACGTTGTCAGCGACGCGCCATTTGATACTGATTGGCAAGAAACAGTGCAGATTACTGACGATGTCGTAGCGGAAATACAAAAGCTCAAGGAGGGCGACGGGCCCATGCTCCAGGTGCACGGCAGTAGTAATCTCATTCAAACACTGCTGGCCAATGATCTCGTTGATGAGCTATGGCTCAAGACATTCCCCGTTACGATTGGCAAGGGTAAGCGCTTGTTTGGTGAAGGCACCATGCCAGCGGCCTTTACTCTGGCCGAATCGATGGTAACGCCGAGCGGTATTATTGCCGCCCGCTATCGCCGCGCCGGTGACCTGCAGACAGGCTCATTCTAAGTTTTTGGCGGCGGCAACACCGCAGCAGGTAATCGGCGGTGCACGTATGTACGCTCGCCCTGGTCGTCTGCGAGGTGCTCAAAGCGAGTCCGCTCAAGTACACCAATACTCGCGAGGTGACGTGCATCAACCCGCGCATAGATACTTTCGTTCTTGACCTTTAAGTACCTGACCAGTGATTTGACCGCAGTAGTTGCATAGCCCCTTCCTGTGTACTGTTCGCCTAGCCAGTAGCCGATTTCCTGGCCATCAAGGTATGGGCGTGCATCAATGGAACCAATCAGCGTAAAGTCATGCCAGATGCCCATCCACAACTCGCCCGTGCTCTGTACCGTATCCTTGTAGGTTGCAATCGCCGCTTCGGCTGACGCGAGCGTAGGATAGCGCGCACCAGTATCGTTACCATACTGCTGCAAAAACTCCCGGTTTGCATCAAGCGCTGCAAAATATGCCGGAGCATTAGAGGGCACCATCTCACACAGTGCTATCGTGGGGCGTTCAGTACTGAGATACAGTGGCGCTCTCATAGGAATCTGCCTTTCGCTCTAGTATCTGCCGGAAGGCAGGCGTTACGCGTCCCAATAATTCTTCGCGGGTAATCGTGCGGAGTGGCTCGTCATGCATAAGATACACCTCAAGGTGGTGATAGGTCTCCAATAGCTGCTGCTTCTCGGCATCAGTAAACGACTCGCCAGGCCGCTTAACGGCCGTGACTTCGCGCAGGCCATCAAGCATCTGATCGATGTTTTCAGGCTTTGAAGCCAACGCTGCAATGGCGAGTATGCTATTCACATAATCTTCATCTGTTGGCGGGTGACTCGCGCCCACGTGGCCCGTTGCCAGCCGGGTTATCTCGCGAAAGCGATAACTGGCGAATAATGTCAGTAAACCGGCAACCGTCCAAGGCAACAGATAGTAGCCGTAATCGGTATACGTGCTGCCGTTGTTAAACCACAGTGTACTGATAGATTCATGCCAGGACGCAATACTAAAGGCCGCCAAGCTCGCTGTCAGCCACGCCATTGCCCTTTGATACGAAGCACCGATACTTCGCGACACCTTGTACATCAGCAGGGTAGCAAAGGTCATAAACGCCGCGCCCAATGCACAGACGCCGATATACAGCTCCGTCCCGGGAATATCGTACGCGACGACACGGCCAGCCAACATGCTCATTGCTATCCCCGCGGCCACCGACACCAGGGTCGCGAACAGGCTGTTACGCAAGATGCTCTTGCTATCCAACAGCGCAGCGAACGCCCGGCTCGACAGATAAATAAACACAGCCGTCACCGCTAGTGGCAGCAAGCCGGCACCAGAGGTAGCCCAGGCGGTATCCCACATGTCGAACAGACCCCAGATAGTTACTTGTACCAGCAGCAGGCTAAACACCAGCATAGCGATGGCAAACAGGCGGTATGCACTCCGTCCGTCTTTAAAGCTGCTCAATCCCCGCAGGAATATATAGCCCGATCCAACTAATAATACTGCCGGCGCCGTACTTGCCGCAGCCCGCCAGTGTGCAGCGGTAGGGTTTACGACATCAGATGGGAGGGGCACAAAGAAGGTGCTTCCCACAAAAAGTAACGCGAGAAGAGCAATGATAAGCGGTGCGGCAGCAAATGACCGAGTAGGCTTCATGCATCTATTGTTGCACGAAAGACGCCTCCAGGGTACCTGTTTATTGCTGTACCCCTGGCAGCAAGACAAGTCTGAGGTAATGTGCAACCTAGCGCTTTGCGAACCGCTTGGCAAGCGTGCTTTGGGGCACGCATAACGCCACGACAGCCAAACAGATCGGCACTATAATTGCCGTGATCAGGAATGCGAGCAGGCCAAGCACGCGTGCAAAACCGGCGAAATCTGTCCATGTAGTGCCTATGCTGCGGAGCACCGGCAATAGCAGCACGCCGATGACTGCCACAGTAAGGCATACGCCGGCAATGAGTACTTTGTTAGTGGTGCGCATGATGGTTTCTCCTGTATGTTGTAACTGTTGTCGTATAACGGTGGACTGCAGGTCAAAGAGCACCCGCAGCCATACACCGGCCCGAGCTGTTGTGCTTGGCTGGTCATCCAGCATATCTGTAAGCGTCTGGAACATGGGCTCGCCATATTGCTGCCTAAACCCTCTGGGGTAGAGCCGCAATACCAGTCTATACAGCGCAAGCAGACGCCTAGACATGCGCCGCCTCGCTGAGTATTACCCGGCGCTCGTAAGCTAACTGCAGGGCCATGCGGTAGTATTCGAGCTCTTCATTCAGTGCGCGGAGACCCTTGTTGGTCAGTTTGTAATAGCGGCGGCGGTCATCCTGCACATCACTATCTTCGACGATAAGCCCTTGGGCAGAAAGCTGTTTGATGCTGGTGTACAGTGCGCCCGGGCCAAGCGTAATCTTGCCCTGGGAATCTTCCGCGACCTGCTTGATAATCTCGTAGCCATGACGCGGCTTAAGGCTCAGCGCCAGCAGAATAGTGAAGGCAACTTGTGGCAATTGGTTCTGCTGTCGTTTCATACTTCCAGACTATATCTATATTAGATATATGTCAAACTTCGATACAGTGTATAGTATCTAGACTATGTCTCCTCATGAATTGCACACGCCGCATGGTGGGGCTGAGCCAGGACACACACCTGGCATGCCCATTGCAGCTGCCGTGGGCCAGATAGCCACGGCCCACGAGGCGCCGCCCGACCTACGGATTCTGCTGCCCGAAGCGCAAGCTGGTGACGAAACGGCCATTCGCACGTTATACGCACTCAACCAGGCAATCATAGCCAAAAAACTCGGGCGCTATGCCGACCCGAATATTGATGTGGATGAGGTGCGGGGTGCGGTCATTGAAAAGATGCTCGGAGCCAACTTTGATCCCCATTGGCCGCTGCCCGAAGGAACAGATCCAGAGGAGGGGCCCTCGGTCATCATAAATCGCTACGGCAAATTCATCGCCAAGACGATTCGAAGCGTCATAACTGACAGCATGCGCCACAGGACTGCCGAACAGCCGGCATCACATACACTTGCTACTACAGACAGGGAGAAGGCCCTTGAGCCAGGCACAACCAGCAAATACAAGAATGGTGACGGTACGGCCGCAATCCCCGCTGAACTCATCAACACTATCCTGACTGAACCGCAACAAGTTGTGTTCTATCTGCGGCGAAATGGCATGACCAATGCCGAAATCAGCAAGCAGTTAAAGATGTCGGAAGGAGCACTTAAGTCCCTGATACATCGGGCTATTGCACGCCTAGAGGAGCACATACTCACACCCGCAGGCTTAGTGCGCATCGAACAAGCAGTCCAGGGCACCGGCTTCAAGGCACAGAAGGTACGTGTGGCCATACGAGAGGGTGATGTGCAGGCCGTCAAGATACTCAGCCTGTGGTACACCAAACCGGAATGGGTGCAACGGTTGCAGCTCCCCCCGAACACACTGCGGCTGAGCGGGCTGGCGGACGTACGCACCATTACCTCTTTTAAGCGCAAG
>DASPHS010000140.1:0-3208 GCA_035629475.1 Saccharimonadales bacterium (SeqCode) | reverse complement strand
CCGCCAAGCGTATTTCGGCGCAAGACGCACAGTTGAAAGTCACTTTTCTGGGTGGGCTGGATGAAGTCGGCGAAAAGAACATGGCCATTCTGGAATGGGCAGACGAAGCCATCGTCCTGGACTGCGGCAACAGCCTTGGCGTCGACCTACCTGGCGTGAACTACGAAATCAACGACCCCACTTATTTACAAAGTATTCAGCACAAGCTGAAGGGCTACGTGGTGACCCACGGTCACCTGGATCACATAGGCGGTTTGCGGCACATCGTGCCTCTCTGCCCCGCGCCTATCTATGGCTCACGGTTCAGCATTGGCCTGATTGAGCGGTCCTTCGAGGACGCCAAAGAATCCGGTTTAGACTTTACGCCCCAGCTAGTGATTGCTGATATAGACGACCATGAGCCCCACGCTGTAGGCACGAGCACTGCATTTAGCGTGGAGTTCATCCGTGTGACGCATTCTCTGCCTGACGCTGCGGCAATCTGTGTTACAACCCCCGTAGGCAAAGTAGTGGCCACTGGTGACTTCCGCCTGGACCCCGAACCACTGGACAAGCTGCCCACCGATACTTCACGCCTGAAAGCATTGGGCGACGAAGGCGTATTGCTGCTCCTCAGCGAAAGCAGCTATGCTGACAGCGAGGGTCGCACGCCTACCGAAAGTACACTCCAGCAGAGCTTTTACGATGTCATCGACAACGCCACTGGGCGGATATTCGTGGCAGTCTTTTCCAGCAACATGAACCGCACGCAGATGATCATCAACGCCGCTGCCGCTGCCGGCCGCAAAATTGCCCTGGACGGCCGCAGTATGCTGGGCTTTGCCGAGATTGCTGTCCGCCAGGGTATCCTGAAGGTGCCCAAGGGCATGATGATTCCTATGCACGAGGCGGCCAATGTGCCAGATAACCAGCTGCTGGTCATGTGCACCGGCGGCCAAGGTGAACCGCGTGCTGCATTGCAGCGTATGAGCGAGGGCGAGCACAAATACATCAAGCTACGGGCTGGTGACACGGTGGTAATCAGCTCCAGTCCTATTCCCGGTAACGAAATCCGCTATGACGCTATCAGTAACAACTTGGCGAATATGGGCGTGCATTTGTTCCGGCACCCGACCCATGAGCTGGACGGTTGTGGCCCATTGCACGTGAGCGGTCATGCCCGGCGTGACGAGCTGCGCGAGATGATCCATATGCTGCGTCCCCAGTTCTTTGTGCCAGTCCACGGTGGCGCGTTGCGTCGCCGGTACCACGCAGATTTGGCAGTACAGGAACACATCCCGCGCAGCAACGTCGGCCTGCCGAACAACGGTGACGTCCTGCTCTTTACCACCGATACGATGCGCATTGGCGGCACCGTGCCATATGGCAGTTTGCTGGTCGACCAGAACGGGCACGTGGTCAGTAATGTGGTCATTCGTGACCGATTGCTCTTAAGTGAAGAAGGTATCTTGACGGTTACCCTGACCGTTGACGCTCAGAGCGGCGCACTGCTGACCAGTCCGGATATTGTCAGCCGGGGCTTCATACACCTGCAAGCTAACCCTGACTTCTTGAATGACCTGCGGAATGAATTGCGCCGCGCGGTCAAACAGCGGTTTACCCGCATCGATGCTGACCGCTTCAAGCAGGAGCTGCGCGAGCACGTGACGCACTTTGTGTACGAGCATACTGGCCGCAGCCCGATTATTATTCCAGTACTAAACATTATCGCCAGCAAAGTATCTGCCCGGAGCTCCCACGCTGCGCCGAGCAAAACAACTGTGCAGCTGGCCGCCGCTGACCAACAGCGCTTCCAGGAAATGCGCGCCCGGCTACTAGGCCAGGACCAGACAGACTGATGCCAAGCATGAGCAATTTGTATAAAGCTTACAACATTATATAATACTGCTAAGTACTAGCAGGAAGTAAGGTGTTGTATGGCTCCAAGGGTGCCCATTAATCCGGAGTTATTCCGGAAAGACTTTGATACGATGTTCGATGCCGCCCGTCAACCTGACGTGGCGTGGTATAACGAGCCGCTCGTATGGCCCGAGGGCCGCACGCCCTATGAGGTGTGGCAGATAACAAACCCCCTGGATGTACCGTTCCATGAGGAAAGTTGGCGCTATCAGGATTTCGTGTTCAACGCCTGGCCGGTCGCTTATCCTGAGCAGGCCCAGCTGGTGACGCAGAAAACGGATATCCACGCTAAGCCGAATATCCGCAAAGGTCCCTTTGGCGGCGGCGGGCAGGTCTATCGCCTGGCGCCCAGGCAAACAGTCGCGGCTTTTGCCAAGCATGCGCCTGACGGCAAAAGCTTGGTGCATGTCAGTGATGCACTGGTGGCGCATATCAATGCCGGCGGCGAAGAGGATCAGCACCCAGCGACACAGTTTATGCCGATGATACGTGCCGTGGGACATCTGGTGGGTCGTAGCTTATTGCTAGGCCCTGGCCCTGATGGGGCGTATGGATCCAGTGAGACTGGTGCCGTGTCATTGCCGGAATCTTTAGCTGTCTTACGGCCGGGTAACGAGCGGGATAGGGTTTCCCGGTATGTCAGCCGCAGCTTGACGACCGTGCTGCTGCGTGACGAAGCTGATACGTACAAGATCGGCAGTCTGACTAAGGCCATGCATACCACGGAGCGTTGGTTTGTGATGCACGCGGTAGCGGCAATGCAGGACGAAGGTATTGTTACCCCGGATTTTTGGTGGCGGAATTGCATGGAAACCGGCATGGTATTCGATAAAGATGTGGGCGATACGGCTCTGGCTGGCCTGGAGGCGGCTCTTATGGTAGATGGCGAAGCCGTACTGGTTGACGTGCCTGCTGAACGGCTGCAGTCTATTATGCGCGCCTATGTCAGCAAAATACTTACTACCTACGCCTCTGACCCCAACCGTAACACCGCTGCCTTACATAAAATTATCGATGTGCTGGCTACGCAGCGCAGCAAGCGGCTGGGAAGCGGTATCATAGATATGGTCACCGAGATGCGGCCACTTATTTCCTTGTCCAACGGACTCGCGCAGGGGTTGAATAAGCGGCTCCAATCAGCGGGCGTCACCGATCCTGTACTCCAGCTGCCTATGCTCGACCATAACCTGCTGTGGAATGTACCGCCCGCACTCTTGCGTGTTTTGTACGCAACGGTGCGTCCGGACGCTGACCCCGAAGCGCAAGCAGTCATGTTCGAGCGTGACAACATGCATGTTTCGGTGCTGGA
>DASPHS010000139.1:0-2805 GCA_035629475.1 Saccharimonadales bacterium (SeqCode) | reverse complement strand
CACGTCACTACTTCGGAGGCAATTTTGGGCTATGCTGACAAAGCTGCCGTGGCCGGCGATTTCGGGACTATCACGCCACGCCAAAACCTCTTGAAAGGCCGTAAGGGCAAGACAATCAACGTAACCGACAAGCAGGCCGACGAGAAGCTCCTGGTGTCAACCATTGATGAAGCCGAAGCACTGGCAAAAAAACTAGTAAGCAAGACAGATGCCGACATTATTGATTATCTGGCGCGGCAACTATTTGATAAGAATCCTAACCACCCTGCCGTTGCCGCATATAACGATTGGCGCCGCCTGAAGAAGGCGGGCGAGCTACGCGGGGGCCTTGCCCGTATGTTCCATGCTGGCGTAGAGCGTAATTTTGAGCCGGATACGGAGGCTCGCCGCGTACCGATCATGCCCAAAAAGGCGCACACCGTTAGTATAGACCCGGCTAAAACGGGCAAGCCAACCCGCCAGACAGCCGTACTGCCCGAAGAACGACGTGTTGTCATTGACCCGGCTACTGTCGGCAACGCCAAAAAAGAGACGGCTGCCAGCAAAGGATATAGGAACATAGATCCGAGCCAGTTGACCGAACCCGCACGTACTGACGGCCTGACACGTATTACCACAAATGGATATAACCAGTTTATGACCCATCAGGGAGTGAGCGGCTACTCGGGTCCTATAAGTGATTTTAAGGGTGCGGGCTTTAAGCAGATGACCGGTTATGACACACTTGAGCAATTTGTTATGGCCCCCAAAACCAAGGCGTGGGAATACGAGTATGCCCTCTACTGCTTGCTGGACCGCAAAGACACGCTGACGTATGAGGACTTGCTGCAAAGCGCAACGCCTGGCCACGCTCCAGCTAGCCGAGCGAAGACCTTTTTGGAGCGTGTACCGGAGGAAGCGCCGCGCAAGCTTGTATTCCAGCGCAAGTATGGCAAGGGCGCCTCCAAAGAAGTACATACCATTGAATACGGCCGTACGCCGATTCGCAGCCGTGTGCGTAAGCTTGGCGCTTTGGCTGCCGCAGTCGCATTGGCATTTCCTGCTGGGCAAAACTTGAGTACCGCTGCATATGAGTATGGAGAATATTATGCTGGCACCTATGAATGCCCACCCCAGGATGTAAGCGATACGCCTGAGGAGCGCGATAAATACGAAGCCTGTCTGGACGAACGCGAAGCGTATGCAGATGACAATCTCTTTATTGCCACTACGGATGGTATCCAGGAAAAACACAGCACACTCGAAGAAAGTCTCTTGTTTGATGCCTACTCACGCGGACTGCTGACCGAGAGCTCACTCTCCATGATCAGCGAGCACACTGCAGACGATTGGCTTGCCGAAAAGAAGCAGGAAATGGGTGAGTATGCCAACCTGTTACACGACAACAATGGCTCGTCAATCGCAAATGAGCAAGACCCTTCCGCCCCTGACGCGCCTAACCCCGTTATATGGGAAGTTGTCGCTAATGATAGCGGTGTGGGAACGGGCGGCTTCTGGGCTCAAGGTGTTGCATCACGCATGTCGATCCAGGATTTTGGAGGCGTGCCCGGCTCAGTGATGCCGTTTAGGAACGCGATTGTTGAAGTCGGTGGTGGCGACGTGTACATTTACGATCCACAGACCAAGCGCCTCGGCGCTGAAACAACGGGAACAGCTGCTACCGAAAGTGATGAGGTCGCGCACTATGATGGCTTCCGTAAGCTCTCACTCCGTCCTATGAGTGCAATTACCGCTGCCGACAAACTCATGGTTATTGAGGGGTCGCAAGCGACTATCAACTCCTGGGAAATTGCGTTTTCACCCGACCATAGCGACAACCGCACGCAACTGTACTCCCTGCCCGTACTAACTGGTGCCGACGTAAAAGCAGTGCAGGTTGAAATCCGAGACTACCGCCATGACACCGTGCTGAGGACCTTGCAGCCTGATGTATTCCAGCTGCCTGATGGCTCGTTCAAATTTGTCATGCCTTCCGAGAAAGGGGTGATTAAGGACGACGATGAGGGCTACATGCGTATCCGCTACGCTATCGACCCGGCAGCCATAACCGACAAGCTGGTCCGTACGCCCGAACCATTCCACATACAAAAGCGCGGAGAATATAGTAAGCCGCTGAACAAGGTGCTGACCGCTGCAGATGAAGCTGCTATCCGCAAAGCAATTAACGCCGGGCCTCAAGATTCCGCTACTGAAGTTGCTGAAGCTTGGCAGGATGGTCACGGCTATAAGTATTCGCCGTACACTGGCTTGCACGGCAAGGAGTCCGTTGAAGGAATGTCTACCCGCGAAATAATGATGGATATTACCGACTATGCAATCAACATGGACGAAGTAAACTGTACCGTTTCGGCCATGAGCGCCCTTATGGCAACCCGTGGTAAAGACGGTTCACGTGACTTGGGGTACGCCATTGGTATGAACGATGACGGTGACGGCAAGCTGACCAAAGTTGAGTCCCATGCCAAAATCATCCGCGATGACGGCCTGCAAATTGAGCTTACGCCCAGTGCAAATGACGCGAGCGATAAGCCTCCGGTAATCACCGAAGGCAGTAAGGTAGAGAGCAGTCCTATTGATATAGCAATCGGCATAGGCTCGGCCGCGGTAGCATTTAGCGCGGGTGTGCTTGTGGGTACAAAGGGCCTGACTGCGGCGAGCGGAGTCGTTACCCGGCGCCGTCGCCGTAAGGCAGAAGATTACATTGTTTTGGCAAAGGCTACGCCTACCCAGCTGGCAACCGACTTGACGCTTCTGAACGCACTGCGCTATGCGCCTGAGGGTACTGTCGTATCGGAAGCAATGCCC
>DASPHS010000138.1:0-7909 GCA_035629475.1 Saccharimonadales bacterium (SeqCode) | reverse complement strand
ATGGCTAACTATACGCCCAGCCGTAACAATGTTGACGCGAAGCTCATGGCCAAGCTGCGTGACTGGAACAAGTACAGCAGCCTGAACAAGATAGCTGCTCCCAAATTAGACGGCCAAAGCACGTACCTGCTGGTCCTGCAGCGCTGCCAGGCCATCCTATACGTTGCAGACGGCAAGTTTGCCCGGATAATGGCTGCCTCTACCGGTATGAATGCGCAGCAGAGCGATGATGGCGAAGACCACCGCACGCCAACGATTGCCACTCGCCTCGGGTACACCAACCGTGGTTGGAGCTGTAGTACCATTTACCCGGAATCCTGCCGCAACCATACAGAGGGTATGAACGCCAAGTACGGTAAGTACGGCAACATGTACAACAAGCGCCAAATTGTAGGCGATGTGCTGCTGCACGGTTCAACGGACGTACCACCACGCCCTGCCAGCCACGGCTGTGTACGCGTGACCATTACGGACTCCGACTGGATGTTCAAGAACGTCGGTAACGGCCCTAAGCCGTACATCAAGATTGTCGGCTCATACTAAACCCCCGGACTATTAAGCAAACACCCTGTTATTGCAACAGGGTGTTTTTTGTTAAGCGGGCTTCCCGGCTGGACCGAATATCATCGCGGCTGTCACCGGATAGGCTATACTCCGGGTCCACAATAGCTCATCCCCCTCACGGCGGTAGGCGCTGAGTGGCATGGTGGTCATGTTGGGATCGGGCGATGGAGTGGCCACATAGAGCTGCTTGGGTGCGACAGTATCTTCAAATTCCTCGATGTCCCGAACGTGCAGGTCGAGTTTTTGTCGAGCGACATTCAGCGCGGCCAAATGTGTTGCTGTTGCTTCGGGCGGAACTGCGCTGACTGTCATCTTTTTCATGCGCAATGAAGAATGTGGCACGTGGCTATGGCCGATGAGGACGCTTGCCCGCCTGCCCTGGGCTACGATCTCGGAATGCTCGGTATGCGGTGATGACCAAAAGGTAATGCTCAGATCGGTGTCGATGATGGCACCACCCAATTGCAATGGGTGTGATTCATTCTCGTCGTCGACAACGCCAAAATATATGTTGCGTACGGTGTCTTCACGGCCAAACATGCCAAGCAGGCTGCCGATTCTTTGGGCGGCATGGGTAATATCAGGGTGCTTAATATACAGCTCGCCATCATAGGATTTGTGCCAATATGAAACTAACTCCGGAGCGGACATACTACCTACTTTTATTATTTGCAAAAACGTTATTCTACCACGGCATCTGGCATTTTAAAAACGAGAGACCTGGAGTGGTCTCTCGTTACTGCGAGATAGTAGGGAGAAGGTTTAGTAGCCGTAGGAGCGGTTTGATTCGGGCCAAAGGTAGGTTACGAAGCGCTTGCCTTTGGTGCTGAGCGACATCCATGATTCACGGCTGGCGGCGTAGTCAATCATGATTAGGCCTTTGTGGTAGAGCGACTGGACGATATGGCCCAGGCGGCCGCGCTCAATATTGAGTGCTTCGGCCAGGTCGTCAAACCCGTCCCCGCCGTCTTCGTTGATTTGCTGGAGTACCAGTACGTAATCTTCTGGTAGCTGCTTGGCGTTGGCTTGCATAGATCCTCCTTTGTTACGATTGCCCTGCTGCTGAGGGTACTTACAGTCTAGGCGGCAATTCTTGAGGATTACTTAATGAAGCTCGAGCTTATTGTTGCTACTTGTGATACGGCAGGCCGGCGCTGATGGTGCTGGCCCGATATAAGGCTTCTGCCAAGATGACCATCGCTAAATCGTGGGGAAATGTCAGCCGCGAGAAGCCCCACTGCAGGTCAGCCTGATCGATAATAATCTGCGGCAAACCTTCAGGCCCACCAATCATAAAGCAGATTTCACGGCCATCCTGGGCGCGCTTGTCCAGGAACTGCGAGAGTTCCGGGCTGCTGTACTGCTTGCCATCTATAACCAGTGCTACTTTATAGGCGTTCCCGGCGGTCTGCCGCAGGTACGCGGCGTCGTAGGCGTACTTGTCGGCCACGTGCGTCACGCGGACGGTGTGGTAGTGCTGTAGGCGCTTCAAGTATTCTTCCCAGCCGGCTTTGGCGTAGGACAGCTTGGGCTCACCGACGGTAATAAGGTGTACTTTCATAGTTCTATGATGGCGATATTATGGGCGTGATGCAAACGCTTAACGTGTTTACCTTGCAGGAAATCGCGTACGGCCCGCTCTACTCCGGGCAGTGTCTCCCGTTTGTAGTCGTCGATCAGTATACGCCCGCCTTCGCTCATATGAGGCCAGACCAAGCGTAGCGAGCTGATGATGGAGTCATAAAAATCACCGTCCAGAAAAGCGATGGCAATGGGATCCGGTACGTCAGCTGGCTGTAACTGGTTGAACCAGCCTTTATGTATAACTGGTGTCCGCAGGTTAGCCGTGCGGAACTGCTGGATGAATTCTTTTTTGCCCACGTAGAGCTTGCCTGCCTCAAAGTCGATGCCGGCCGCATTGGCATCCTGACTTGATTTGGGTGGCAATCCCTCAAAGGAATCGTATACGTGGAACGCACGCGCTTCTGACTGCCCTGCCGCATCCAGGATGCGCCGCCAGAAGAGGCTGGTGGTGCCGATATAGCAACCGAACTCGACAGCCGCACCGGGTATGGCATGCTCCAATACCGTTTCCAGTTGCTGGCAAACGACCTCCAGTGCTTCACGGCTGATTTGGTCCGAAATAATCGGGTAGCCGCGCAATTGGTTGCGTGGGTTGGAGCGGTCTATGCGGTGGTCGGCGGCGTATGAATCTTTCATGGTATCAGATTATACAATACGTACCGATGGCAGCTCGTCCCAATTGGAGACGTAACGAGGTGAACGTATCTGGTGTTTGGGTTGCCATGATTTACTCAGGCGCTCGGCCGCAAAGAAAATCTTGCCCTTGCCCCACTTGCTGTTGATGGCGTCCAGGGCTTGCATACGGGCGTGCCCGCGTTCTTGCCCGTCAGCATCGACATGTCCCAGTAAATCGGTCTGTACGGCTGTCTCAGGGACGAAATCATTCAGGAATACCCCCAGGCGGTGGAAGGATTGTTTATTAGAATAGAATGTCCCTAGTTCGGCGACCAGCTGGCTGATGATGCTGCCGCTATCGTTGGTGGGTGTGGTTAGTTTGATGTCACGCACCCAGCGTCGGAAGCCAGGTTTGTGTTTGTTGGTGTCCACAAAGAGGCCGATGTGTTTGGCAAGCAGTTTTTCCCTCCGCAACCGAAACGCCGCCTGGGCACCGAGGGTAGCGATAGCCGCCTCCAGTACGTGGGCTTGGTTCGTGTCTTCGCCGAACGTCCGGCTGCGCATAATGCTCTGCGCCGGGTCGTGTACCGGCTCTAGCTTGTGGCAGCTGATGCCTTGTAATTCTGCAACTAATTGGCGTCCGTGAATGCCCATGAGCTGCTGGGCATATTGGGGCCGCATGGTGGACAGGCTCAGCGCGGTGCCTATGCCTTCAGCGCGCAGCTTGGGTGCCAATCGCCAGCCCACACCCCACACTGCGCTAACTGGCTGACTGGCCAGAATGGCTTGTTTTTGTGGCTGGGGCATATCGATAAGGTTGAGGACGCCGTTATAGGTGGCGTGTTTTTTGGAGACCTCTGAGGCCAATTTGGCGAGCGTTTTGCTGGGGGCGATGCCAATGGAGACGGGTATGCCAACCATACGCCAGATAGTCTCGCGTACCGCCCTGCCCCACGCCTCGTAATCTTCGATGTTGAGTTCTGACAAATCAAGGAATGACTCATCAACCGAATATATTTCGATGCGTGGCGTGATGGTAGTCAGGATTGCGGTGATGCGTTTGCTGATATCGCCGTACAGTTCAAAGTTGGCCGAGAACTTCACAATCTTGTGTTCTTCAAAAATCTGGCGGTATTTAAAAGCCGGTGCACCCATAGGTATGCCCAGGTGCTTGGCCTCATTGCTGCGTGCCACGGCGCAGCCGTCATTGCTGGACAGCACCACCACGGGCCTGCCTTCCAGGTCGGGCCGGAATACCCGCTCACAACTTACAAAGAAGTTGTTGCAGTCAATCAGCGCGAATACCGAGCTCATGCCCTGCCTGGCTTCCGGAATTGGTGGATACTGGCAGTGACAACGCCCCATACGGTGGCGCCGGTAGGTACCTGCTTGTAGGGCGACACCGCAAAGGCTTCTGGACCGTCCTGCCACCATACCACAGTGTCGGTTTTGCGGGGGTCGAGTGCCCGGTCTACGATGGCAATATCGCCGTCAAATACGCCAGCATCTTCCCACTGGCTGCCCTCTATACGGAACATGTAGGTGCTGGCGGTATGCTGAATCAGCAGCTGGTTAAAGTCCAGGCTATGCAGACTCTGGTCGGTTGCGGGGTTGGGAAACCCGGCGTGTACCGACACGCCGTCATGTGCTCGCTGCTCATCATTCACACTTCTATTATATAACGCCTAAGCATTGATGCCGTCGAGGAATTCCACGAGCTCCCGGGGAGTGATTTCGGCTTTTACAAGATAGCCGTCAGCCTGGCTCTCAATGGCGCCGCGAATGTCTTCGCGCTGTTCCAGGTTGGTCGTAATAATGACCTTGGCATGCAGCTTGGGCGTGTGGCTGATGTCGCGTAGTCGACGCAATACTTCGACACCGGTAATGGTGGGAATCATCAGGTCCAGCAGGATGATGTCGTACTGGTCCGTTTTGGCTAGCTCAAAGCCCTGCAAGCCGTCAACCTCCACAGTTACTTCATAGCCAGCCTTGGTCAGAGCGCGGACGTACAGTTCACTGATAAAGTGCTCATCTTCAACACAAAGGACTTTTTTGCCGATAGGATTCTGGGGGGTAAAAATTTGTGACATGTATTATCTCCGGTACATTGAGTGGTTCTTGATCCAGCCGTGGGCTGTGCGCACAATGTCTGCATTATCGCCCTTTTTCTCTTTGTCAGCAAGCTGTGAGTAAGGGGTGAGCGTAAACCCAAAGGTGCTGCCCTTGCCTTCTTTGGACTGCACCCAGACATTGCCGCTGTGTGCCGTAACAATTGCCTTGCTGAGGTAGAGGCCCATACCCGTTCCGCCCACTTGGCTGCGGTTGTGTGGGTCGCGGTAGAACTTATCAAAGAGGTTGGGCATGGATGTTTCGGGGATGCCGACACCAGTATCCTGCACGACCGTTTCGACCATGCCGTCTTTGGTGCGGTAAGAGCGTACGGCGATGTGTTTGCTGTCGCCACTGTACTTGATGGCGTTATCAATCAAGTTACAGACAACCTCATAAATGCTCACGGGGTCCAGCCCGACCGTTGGCAGCTTGTCTTCTATTTCCAGGCTGAGGGAGATGCCACGCACTTTGGCACGCAGCTCCATGTCACTCACTGCCGAGCGGAGCAATGGCGCCCACTGCTCTTCACGTAGTTTGAGCACCAGCTGATTGTTCTCGAAGCGGGCTACGTTAAGGACGTTACTGGTAAAGGCCGCCAATTGCTGCGCAGCTGCTTTCATTTTGCGCATAAAGTCAGTCAGTTCGTCATCGAGTTTAGGCCCTAACTCTTCTTCAAACACATCGATATACCCGCGCAGGAGAGTCAGCGGCGTCCGCAGCTCGTGTACGGCCAACGCTACAAAGCTCAGGGCTTGGTCGTCCTGGGAGTACTGCCGTGTCCGGTCAAACATAGTAAGAATGATTTCAAAACCCTGGGGGTTATTCTTGTTGTAGTAGGCTACCAAGTCAAACAATCGGGTGGTGTGCTGGTCGCCACTCGTGACATTCAGGCGCACACGTTCCCAGGTTTGGGTGTCAGTTACTTTGTCGGCTTCGGCACTGGCCAGCCATTTATCAAAGGTCGACTCGCTGGTAAATGCCAAGTCCATCACCGAGTATACGTTTTCACCGGTAATGTCGGCGCCACTGCGGTCGATGTATTTCATAAAGCTGCTGTTGGCAAACAGAATGTTCATGTCCTTGCTTAGCACGACCAGCGGCAATGGAATGCTGTTGGCTACAAAGTCACTGTGCAGGTCGCCGCGCTCGGCATCGGCAAGCTGTTCAACTTTTTCACTGACACTGGCTATCTGGTAGACCTGCGCGGTCAGTGCGGTGACTAATTCCCTGCCCAGGTGGGCGCGACGCAGATCGGGCTGCACGGAGTAGCCGGTGTTCGGCGAGATGTGTAGTACGGCTTGCCAGATCAAGCTCATGGGCTGCTTGATGTAATTAGTGCTGGCGGCCGCCAGGAAGAATGTCAGAAGGAGTGATATACCGACCAGTCCAAGCAGTATGACCACCGTTGACAGGTGGAAGACTTGCGAACCCACATACCAACCGCCGACAACCAGTATATTGTTTACCAGTAAAACGGCTATCAGGTGTACACGGAGGTGGGATATGAATTTTTGTAAATGGTCCATATTACGGTGCGTATGTTATGCGGTCTCGCGAGCCTACGACGCTCAACCAGGTCTGGCCGGGGTTAAGCGGCACGTCGGCGCCGGAAGCGTCCTTAAAGGTAAAGTTGCTGTTGGGGCTGCTCTTGCTCCAGGTGGCAGGGATGGCTGCGCCGTCCTGGAAAATGACTGCTTCACCGCTGCCAATGGTCTGGTAGGTGGTATAGATGCCATTACGCCCTTGCGGAATCACGAGGCCGATGACTACCTTGGGTGATAATTGTGCGCCGCTTTTTTCGTCGGTGTGAGGCTTGCCGCCTTCGCTGCGCTTATAGGAATTGCTTGCCGCATCGTATTCGTAATGAGAATTGTAAATTGCTCCGGATATATTGAAGTCGATGACACGGGCGGCGGGTGTGCTGCTGGGATTTTCCTTGGCTTTACGGGCAAAGCCAGTGTAGTTACTCGTCTTCCACCCTTTCCTGTTTTCGACATCATTTAACTTGGGTATGCTGGTGTACATGTTGTGCGGAGCAAAGCGGTTGCCGACACGCCAGTAGGCCGCAGGATCAAAGAACTGGTCGAGGTCTTTTCCCCGTCCGTCGCGGATCATGGCCAAGGCTTCACCACTGCCGCCGACGTGGGCGATACCAGCATCAAAGCCTTGTGCCCACTGGATGTAGTACGGACGTACCGAGCGGACAGGGCCGACATACTCTGGTTCGTCGTCCTGGAAGAGCGTCAGGAAGCGGGTAATGCCACCCTCGGCCACGGCTTCAAACAGTACCCCGGCATTGTTCAGTCCGGACTGGGGGCGGGCGTCCATGCTGTTCTCGATCATAACGGCGGTAACATGGCGCAGGTTATTTTCGGGTGCCACCGGTAAGCCTGTCAGCTTGGATGGGACGGTTGTGGGCTGTGGCGCAGCTTCGGGTGTGGCCTCTTGTTTGGCTACGGATTTTTTAGGTGGTTCACTGTCGCTGAGCAGCGCATATGCACCACCGCCCAAGCCACCTAGCACCACAACAGCCACGGCTGCAATAATTGCCCACTGTTTTTTGCTCAGGCTGCGCAGCTTGTCCTTGAATGATCGTTTTGGCCGGCGGCCTGGCCCACCGATAAGTGGCGAAGCTGTGGCTGTATTAGGCAATCGTATCTCATCGTCGGCGGCAACTGTTTCAGGGGTACGGAAGGCGTTGGGATGCTGCTGGGGTGGTACATGCCGTTGAGGGTTACGAGCGTTATAGGACCCGCGGTTGCGCGGGTTGGGCAGAAAGTCATTAACCATGCCTTTTATTGTAGCATTGTGCTTATGTATGTGGTGCATTTTGAGCGAATAACTGCGTTACTCGCTCTTCATCCCAAACTGCACGCACATACAAAACCACTCAGTCTGTGGAATCTACTATCGAACAGCACGTATTGGTTACAGGGTGGCAAGCATTTGGTTGAGGCGGCGTTCGACGGTTTCGCGGCCAAGGACTGCTAGCGTTTCGGCCAGACCAGGACTGGCTGGAGCTTGGGTAGTAGCA
>DASPHS010000137.1:0-13727 GCA_035629475.1 Saccharimonadales bacterium (SeqCode) | reverse complement strand
CGCAATCCTCGCTACGCATACAACATTGGGCACTACGCTGCAGGTCGGTCACTGCAGGGAGAACTTGATCAGCAACGCCGGTACGGGCCGCTATTGTCGGAAGCCAAGACGCTCGGCAGGAGCCAGCTTGATGTCTTAGGGCCTAAAATGGGCTTGCGATGGGAGCACATACACCGTGCCAAGGCGCAGATAGATCGCGTTGCTTTTGGTGCGGCTGACCTTTTATTCAAAGGTGGCACCGGCGGGACCATTCTGGGCGATTACCACAGTGGAACATTGCGTGTAGAGATGAATGAAGAGGTAGACGCTGCTATTTTAGGCAAGGCAATGACTGCACATCACGAAGTTGCCCATGCGGGCTCGGCACAGTCCCATCCTGATGCGCGTTCAGGCCTTTCCGTGGGCAACCGCGGGAACCATATGGGACTGAATGCAAACGAGGCCATAGCGACGTTTGTAAGTGAAGAGGCTTACGGCCTCCCGCACATCACCCGCCTAGGGGACGACAGTATCCAAGTCTCCGTCAATGGCATCTATACTGCTCCTACTGTAGCCGCGGCTTCATTATATTTCCGCCAACCTGGTGATTTTGCGGCCCTATATCGTGCCCACTATGGGCAGGTTGACGATCAGCGCCATCTGGCCCATGTGCTGACGGGGTTTGACACGGAAGTGCACCGTATCAACCAGTATCTCGCCCCTCGCCGCTAAGTCAGGAGCGATATCGGGCGGTTTTTGCCAGTTATGCCCTGGAGTAGAGCCTTGACCACATATCTATGCGGCTCATCAAACAATTTTTGGTAACGAAAGACCCAGCTCGCAAAAAGGAGCTGGGTAATACGTTACTGCGCGAATCGGTAGAAGTATCAGTCGCATCAATCCCATCTATACCCCAGAGATTACAGAGGTAAGCAGCTTATCCAGGACCGCAACCCACAATCTTAGCCGCGTCGTGCGCAACTTTTTTGTAAAGGATAGATTTACGGATTACCACGCAGTGCTTGAGCGCCGCTTGTCGCGGCTGGCACTGGCTACCGCTTAGTAACGGTAGTGTTCTGGCTTGAATGGACCATCAGCTGGGAGGCTGAGGTATTCGGCTTGTTCGGTAGTCATTTTGGTCAGCTTACCACCCAGTGCTTCAACATGCAGCAGGGCGACCTTTTCGTCGAGGTGCTTCGGTAGGCGGTACACGTCTATGTCGTATTCGCCTTGCTTCGTCCATAGTTCAATCTGTGCCAGAACCTGGTTACTGAACGAGTTGCTCATGACGAATGAAGGGTGGCCGGTAGCACAACCCAGGTTTACCAGGCGGCCTTCGGCGAGCAGGATAATACGGTGGCCGTCGGGGAAGGTGTACAGGTCTACCTGCGGCTTTACTTCTTCTTTTTTGATGCCAGGGAAGTTGTTTAAGGCGTCTACCTGGATCTCAATGTCAAAGTGGCCAATGTTGCATACAATAGCGGTATCTTTCATGCCTTGCATGTGTTCAATGGTAATAATATCGCGGCAGCCGGTCGTTGTAACAAAAATGTCAGCCTCTTTGACGGCATCTTCCATAGTGACAACTTCATAGCCTTCCATAAGGGCCTGCAAAGCACAAATGGGGTCGATTTCGGTAATAAGTACGCGGCACCCGAAGGCCTTCAAGCTGTCAGCGGAGCCCTTGCCCACATCGCCGTAGCCGGCCACGACCGCCACTTTCCCGGCGAGCATAATATCAGTGGCTCGCTTAATCCCATCGGTCAGTGACTCGCGGCAGCCATACTTGTTATCGAACTTACTTTTTGTAACGGAGTCATTAACGTTGATGGCAGGGATTTTTAATTTGCCTTGCTCCAGTAGTTTGTACAGGTAATGCACGCCGGTGGTGGTTTCTTCAGACACGCCCTTAATCTCTTCCAGGAGCTCAGGATACTTTTCGTGTACACGGCCAGTCAGGTCGGCGCCGTCATCTAAGAGCATGTTTGGCCCTTTGCCATCAGCAAACTTAAGGGTCTGGTCGGTGCACCACCAATACTCTTCTTCTGTCTCACCCTTCCAGGCGAAGACAGGGATACCGGCGGCGGCAATGGCGGCGGCAGCCTGGTCTTGCGTGCTAAAGATATTGCATGACGCCCAGCGCACTTCAGCGCCAAGAGCTACCAGGGTTTCAATCAGGACTGCAGTTTGAATGGTCATATGCAGGGAACCGGCAATACGTGCGCCCTTAAGCGGTTGGCTGTCTGCGTATTCTGCGCGCAGCGCCATGAGGCCGGGCATTTCTTTCTCAGCCAACGTAATCTCTTTCCGGCCCCAATCCGCCAGGGTGATGTCTTTTACTTTGTAGTCTTCTGGGTACGATTCGTTCATCGGTTTTCTCCTTATAATTCGTCTGGTAATGGTTCGTTAAAGCTCGCCATATAGCGGTCGGTAATATCGGCTACGGTGAAGGCATGCGTTTGCGTGCCCGTAGCCTCAATAGCATAGGACGCACATACTGCGCCGAGCTGTGCGCTCGCCGCCAGTGGCCACTGCCGAGCATGCCCGTATAAAAAGCCGGACCGGAATGCATCGCCGGCACCGGTAGGGTCGACAACCTTTTCCGGCTTGGCAATGCCAACCCGTATGGGCTCGACTACTTGGCTGCCTTCGATAATTGACCCTTCTTTGCCGAGGGTGGTAATCACAATAGGTACGTGCTTCTTAATATCCTCAATACGTATGCCCGATTTGGTGGACAGTACGGACATCTCGTAGTCATTAAGAATCAGTATTTCAGCAGCGGCAATGCCTTCAGCCATTTCTTCACCGGGCAGGTTGCTGACCTGCTGTCCGATGTCGTAACACAGGCGCAGCCCCCAGTCTGTACATTCCTGCACCTGCGTACGCATGGTTTTGGGGTCGTGGGGCGATACGACAACAATCGGGTCGCTGTCTTTCCAGGGAGTAAGGCTCAAGCTGGTGCTATCAAACATAGCGCCTGGATAAAAGCCGCCCACCTGATTCTGGTCGCTGTCGGTAATAACATTAAACGATGCTGTGGGGAGGTCGCTTTCATGGATATGCCTGATGTCCACACCGGCGTGGGCTAACTTTTCCATGTATACCAACCCGTCAGGACCGACCGACCCTAACAGCACCGGCGTTTCGCCGAGCAGGGCAAGTGAGTAAGCGATGTTAGCGCCAACGCCGCCATGGGCGTCCTGGAGCGCATCTAAAAATATTGATATAGAAATGCTATCAAGTTTTTCAGGCTGAATGTGGTCTTGGTAACTGCCCGAAAACCGCATAATCCTGTCGATAGCTATAGAACCGGAAACGATAATTGGTGGTACTTGTATCACCTTCCTATGCTAGCAGGGTATAGCGATAAGCGGAACACTCGAACGCTATAATGCCCAGGCTCCCTGGAGCTTGTCAAATTGCGCTACTTACGGTATAATTACCTCTGTTAATAACTAACCTGCGTGTGAGGGCCAAGTCTACGGACAAAGTGCCATACGCATCCTGTAGCAATACGGGATTCCGAAGGAGGAAGCATGAACCAGTACGAAATCGCTGTACTGTACCACCCAGATCTAGAAATTGATCTGGAAAAGGCTACCAGCCGTGTAGAGAAAATCTTTACCGACAATGGTGGTAAAGTTGTCGACACCGACAACTGGGGCAAGCGCAAACTCGCGTACCCAATCAAAAAGAACGAGCACGCTGTGTACGTTTTCTACACCGTAGAACTGCCAGCTGAAAGTGTTCGCAAAGTTGAGAGCGTTCTCAACATTACCGATGAAGTAGTTCGTTTCCTGATTACTCGTCCAGACCTGAAGGCAATCGCCAAAGCAGAAGCTTTGAAGGCCGAAAAGGCCAAGAAGGCAGCCGAGCGCGGTGAGGCAACTGACGCTGCCGAAGAAAAGACCGAAGAGTAGTTGATGTGCTGCGTCACTGTGATGCGCACATGTCAGCCTGAGTCTATTTCAGGAACCAAGCAATATATTGAGGGAAGTTAGAAGAGGGGAGCCACACATGGCACGAAGTTTAAACCAAGTTACTTTAATGGGTAACCTAACCCGTGACCCAGAAGTCCGCCAAACACCAAGCGGTCAGAGCGTCGTAAGCTTTAGCCTGGCACTCAACCGTTCATACAAGGACCAAAAGACCAACGAATGGGTTGAGACAACCGACTATGTCGATATTGTCGCCTGGGGCCCGCTTGCTGAACGTGTCGGGCAATACTTGTCCAAGGGGCGCCGCTGTCTCGTACAGGGTCGCCTGCAGAGCCGCAGCTGGGAGCAAGATGGTCAAAAGCGTAGCAAGCTGGAAGTGCTCGCCAACGACGTGACCTTCCTGGATGGCCGTGGCGAAGGTGAAGGCAGTGAAGGCGGTGGCTCATCGTACAGCACCGGCCAGAGCAGCAGTGCCAGCCCAAGCAGTAACAAGAAGAAAGACGACGTGGTTATCGAGGATATCGGCGATGAGCCTATCAACCTCGACGACATCCCATTCTAGCGCTCGCTACCCCATTTGGGTTGCTCGTACGTCATTCCGGACTGTGATCCGGAATCCAGTAAAAAATGAAATTCCTATTCACTAACTATATTTAAGAGAAAGAAGTTAATCATGGCTAAGATTTTCAAGCACAAGACAGACGTTGCTTACTTCGACTACAAGGACTTCAAGACCTTGCAGCGCTACGTAAACGTATATGGTCAAATTGAAACCCGCAAAAAGACTGGTCTTACCGAAAGCCAGCAGCGCCGTTTGAGCACCGCTATCAAGCGTGCCCGGCACATTGCATTGCTCCCATTCGTTGCCAACAACTAGTTCAGGCCTTTGTGTCCGGCACATCCTGGGCGTAAAACTGCGGTTCGCACTCACTGTACCGAAAGTACAGCTCGCTTACGATCCTCGTTTTCCATCCCAGGCTGCACTCGGACACAAAACCCTGTGCGCTAAGAGAGTTTTAGGGAGGGCACTATGGCATCTATAAGCATTTTTCAGGAGACGAAGGAACTCGAGACAGAGGTTGGCAGGATACTGTCAGCCTATGATCTCGCAGATATGCCCCGGGAACAGGGCAATCTTGTTACAAGCCTCAAGCATTTACTTATAGATGCCCGGCTCGATGCCCGTGATTACGAATATGCGCAAACACGGGCAGACCAGCTGCAGACGGCCACAGAGGGCCGGCAACGTCTGGGACAGGCACAGGCAGCAATAGTCAAAATAAGCGAGTATGGCTTGTTTGGCGCTGTCGACGTTGCCCAGCTTTCGGCAACAATTCAGCACATAATGTCACGTATGGACTAAAGGAGACTACCTATGGGACTGAGCATTACTGATCTAAAAAAGGGTACTATTTTCCAACAGGACGGTACGCCTTACCGGGTTGTTGAGTACTCCCAGAAGGTGATGGGCCGCGGTGGCTCCATCGTGAATGTCCGTATCAAGAGCTTACTTGACGGCAAGGTACTCGAGAAGACCTTCAAGGGCAACGAACAGCTGGATACGGCTGACGTAAGCTACCAGAACGTGCAGTATCTCTACAATGATGCCACCACATTCTTTTTCATGGATGGCGAAACCTTTGAGCAGTTTGAGATTTCTGCTGATATTATTGGCGACAACGCCGGCTATATGAAGGAAGGTGATACGGTGCAGATACAGCTGTTCAACGGCGTTGTTATCAACATTGAACTCCCAAAGAATGTACCACTTCTGGTGACGTACGCCGAAGATGTCGTAAAGGGCGATACGACCAGCAGCGTGCAAAAAGACGTCACCCTGGAAACAGGTATTACTATCAAGGCACCAGCCTTTATCAAGACGGGCGACATTCTCAAGGTAGACACCCGTACGGGCGAATACCTCGAACGCGCCAAGTAAAGCACGCTCCCAGCAAAAGACCCGCAGGCCACGAGCCCTGCGGGTCTTTTGCTATACTGAAGAAACAATAACTGTCCTGGAGGGTGGATTGAGACAACGGCAACGGACGTATGCTTCCCGTCACACTGTACGTACATGGATACGGCTGCATCGCCGCCAGATCCGGCGTGGCCTGCATGTATTCAGTGTAGTTTGCGCCGCGCTATACCTTGGCCAACTTTTGTATCCAGCCGACCGAGCACTGCCTTTTATACATGTGGGCGGCCAGCGGGTGGGCGCGATGAAAGCAACAGATATAGCCACTCAGCTCGCTGAGGACTACAAAACGGCGTCTTTTGTTGTTACTACCGATGACACCCGCACAAAGGTAACCCTCCGCCAGCTGGGCGGCGCACCCCAGGCTCAGACTGCTGCCGACGCTGCAGTCGATTATCCTTTTATGGTACGAATCATCCCATTTTCTGCTGCCTACATTATGTTCACCAGGGATGCACCGGTGCGTGTCAGTTTCACGGGGGATGAGCTTGCTGCTTTTGCTGCCAAGCTTGAGCAGACCACGCAGCGCGAGGCCGTAAATGCTACCATTGCTGTAAAGGATGATGAAGCGCGAGTTGTCTCGGCAGTTCCGCGAAAAGTATACGAAGCCGATGCTACGGTGCGGACACTGCGGGCCGCCTCCTTTGCCGACAATACGCCCATCAAACTACAGCCCAAAACCACACCCGCCCAACGCACCGATGCAATGGTGCGTCCGCTGATCGATAGCGCCAACCGGGCTATTGATGTGCGGCTGCAACTGGACATTGCAGGCAAGGCAAGCAGGCCTAAGGCCACGGAAATTGCCGCTTGGCTGCACTTTCCGGAAGACTCTGCCACAAAGGAGCTCTCACTGGCGCTCAAACAAGACGCGGTTGCGGCTTATCTGGCGAAGGTGCAGGGTGACGCCTATATTGCCCCGGGCAAAACGATGGTTCGTAGCATAGATGGGCGGGAAGTATCGCGCGTAACAGGCAAATCCGGTAAGGGCGTTGATGCTGCTGCGGCATTGCCAGCTCTTTTAACGGCGCTGCAAGCTGGTGGTGAGCAGCGTGTGGATCTGCCTGTCGGGACTATTAGTCCTGAAATCGTGTATGAACGTGTGCACAGTAATGCCGATGCGGCATTCACGAGCGTGGTGCAGCAGGCCGCCCAGGCAAAAGGCGGCTTTGGTATCGCGGTTATGGAGATGAATGGTCGCAGTAGCAATGCGAACGGAGACAAACAATTTGTGGCCGCAAGTACCTATAAACTGTATGTTGCGTACATGTGGTTCAAGCGAGTTGAAGCCGGAAAGGCGAGCTGGAGCGATAGTATTAATGGCCAACGGGCAGACAGGTGTTTCGAGGTGATGATTGTTAACTCCGACAATCCCTGCGCTATTGCCTTTGCCCAGGCAGTTGGTGGCTGGGATACAGTGGATGCTGGGATGAAGGACCTGGGATTGCAACGTACAAGTCTGGTATCTGGTAACTTGCGGACAACAGCCAATGATCTAGCGTACTTTATGTATCGCCTGGAGCAGGGTAACTTGGTTGCTCCCGCTGATCGCACACGACTGATCAATCTCATGAAGCGGCAGATATATCGCTCGGGCATCCCGGCCGGCACCGGTGTTTCCGTGGCCAATAAAGTGGGGTTCGTGGATGGTTACTTGAACGACCCGGCCATCGTATATAGTCCGAAGGGTACCTACATTATGGTCATCATGAGCTACGGTAGCACGTGGTCGCAGGTTGCTGACGCCGCCAAACAGATACACGCCTACCTGCAATAGCCATTGTCCTTTATACTAAGTAGGTAATGAAATATCGATTAGACCAACTGCTTCACCTACGCGGCATGGTTCCTTCGCGCAGCCAAGCCGAAAGCTGGATACGCATGGGGAAGGTATATGTTCGGGGTGAACAAATTACCAAGCCGGGTTATTTTGTAAACGACGATGCCGACGTCGAGCTACAGGCAACTGAAATGTATGTCAGTCGGGCGGCACTCAAGCTTGCCTCAGTGGCCTCGATCCTTAAGCTGGAATTTAAACAAAAGGTAATGCTTGACGTCGGCAGTTCAACAGGCGGTTTTACTGACTACGCGTTGCGACAGGGAGCCCGGAAGGTCATCGCCGTCGATGTCGGTACTGACCAGCTGCACCCCAGCTTACACGGTAACCCGGCTATCGAACTCCATGAACAGACAGATATTCGCGACATGCATACCTTATCAGCCGTACCGGACCTGATTGTGATTGACGTATCATTTATAAGCCTGCGCGAAATATTACCTGCCGTGCGCAAATTGGCTGGACCCCAGACAGTCATTGCTGCTATGGTTAAGCCGCAGTTTGAGGCCGGAGCTTCCAATCTTAAGCACAAGGGTGTCATCAAAAACGATAAGATGCGGCGGGATATATTGAAGGACTTTGAAGATTGGGTTCGGCAGTACTTTATTGTTATAGACAAGGCCGACTCTGATATTGCTGGCTCCAAAGGCAATGTCGAACGATTTTATAAATTACAACTTAATAAGTAAGTTCAAGCAAGCCGCTAATGGTATTATTGTAGGGTATGTATTTCGATAGCAGGGTCGCAGCTGGTCAGGAACTGGCTGCTTTGTTAGCAAAAAAGTATAAGGGTGAGCCTTGCGCTATTATTGCCTTGGGCGATGGTGCTGTCGTCGTTGGCGCCCAGATTGCGGTGCAGCTTAACTGCGTACTGACCATGCTGATGGCTGAAAGTATTATGCTCCCCCGTGAGAACACGGCTATCGCCGGTGTAAGCCAGGACGGTTCATTCTCGTACAACCACCAGTATTCGCAAGGGGAGATTGATGAATTCGTTAGTGAATATTATGGCTTCCTTGAGCAAGAGAAAATGACTAAGATTCGTCAGATTCATGAGCACGCCCACAAGGGAGGGCTCATCCGGAAAGATCTATTACAGGAAAAGAATATCATACTCGTTTCAGATGGTCTGTCTGACGGCTTTATCCTCGACGTTACGCAGCAGTTCTTGAAGACAATTCACCACAAAGCCTTGATTGTAGCGACACCCTTCGCCAGTGTACCGGCTGTAGACCGCATGCATATTCTGGCCGATGAAATTTACTGTCTGAACGTTATCGAAGATTATTTTGACACTGATCATTACTACAATGCGCAGGATGTCCCATCGCACGACAAAGTTATCGCTACTGTCGAACGTATCGTTTCAAACTGGAAGTAGGGACTATTCCAGGTAGCCGCGTAGTTTGTCGACATCAATAATGGTGATGATCGATTGTTTATCACGCGATATTAAACCTAAGCGTTCGAGTGTGGCCAGCTCACGACTGGCGGTCTCGCGGGTGGCACTGATGGAGCTGGCGATGTCCTGGTGGCGCAATGGGACATCCAGTACGATGCCGTTTTTGCCATGCTTGCCGAAGCGCTTTGAAATAGTCAACAGAAACGAGATAAGCCGTTCACGAACAGACCGGTACTCTAGGTTGAGGATACGCTCTGAGTGTAGGCGGTACATGTCGACCAGCATATCAACCAGGGGCAGGGCAGCCTCGGGTGTGTTGTGTAGGAAGTCGATGAACTGCTCACGGGTAATCTGAAACAGCTCAGTCGGCGCAACGGTAGCATAAATAATATTACGGCGTTCACCGGTAATGGCCCAGGTCAGGCCAAGGATGTCACCTTTTTTACGAATGATCAGCAGGTTTTCTTCACCGTATTTGGTAATGTCATAGGCTTTAACCAAACCGTGGGAAATAAAGAATACACCAGAGGGCACTTCGCCCGGGCGAATAACAAATTCGCCTTTCTTGTATGTCAATCTCGTCCCTTGATGAAACAAATTGACGAGCGCATTGTGTTGGCTGATCGTCGTCAACATAGCTTTATTATGACATACATCACATCCTACTCAAGAGAAATTGCAGATGTCATTATTTTTATGACAAATTTGCAGCCAATGTTAAGGCGATGTGATGAAAATCGCAAAGTTCACGTGATGAAGCTAACCGACGCGGGCACCCCTGATGACCTATGATAAAGATACTGACCATGAGGTCGGAAGAAAGGAGTGAATATGGTTAGCCTGAATCAGGTTGAGGAACAACTCAAACGAATAGGTTGCAATTTCCGCTTCTGGGGTAGGCCAGAAATACGCGAGCTGCGCAATATCCTTGTCCAAGGAGAAACGATAGCTCAATGTGTGAATGGGCGCTACGAGGGAGGCTTTGCCCTACTAGTTGTTACCGATCACCGACTGCTCCTCATCGACAAAAAACCAATGTTCCTAACACTCGAAGACATACGCTTCGATATGATTGCTGAGGTAGATTACAGCTCGCACTTACTAGAGGGAGTAATACGAATTATGACCCCTAACCGCAAGCTTACCTTTACGGCATGGAATCAGGGCCGATTGCGAGCGCTCCTGAACAATTTGCAGGAACGGATTACGGCAATACGCCATCAGTACCTGCAGCAGCAGTTCCAGCCACAGCAAAACGCTGGACAGCAATACCAGTACCAGTATCAACCGAGTCCGAGCCAGCACTACAGCGCTCCGGTTGTAGGCGGTCTGGTCATGCAGGGCAGTGCACCACGGACCATGCCCTTCAGCCCTTACACCCGCGTACCGCTGATTATGCGACGCCGCCGGGTGCCCAAGTTCTACTAGTCTGAGGACTTGCAACAAAAAGCGCATCTCACCGAGATGCGCTCCACTTTTGTTTCAAATACTGGGATTAGACGTTAAACCGGAACTCTACAATGTCATCCGGCTGCATCACGTAGGTTTTACCTTCGGTACGCATTTTGCCCGCTTGCTTAGCAGCTTGTTCGGAGCCTGCTTCCATAAGGTCAGGGTAACTGACCACTTGGGCTGCAATGAAACCCCGCTCAAAGTCCCCGTGAATAACGCCAGCGGCTTGCGGTGCAGTGAAGCCTTTCTTGATAGTCCAAGCTCGAACTTCTTTTTCACCTGCCGTCAGGTAACTCTGTAGCCCAAGTGTGCCGTATGCGGCGTGAATCAACTGGAGCAGACCGGACTCTTCTTGGCCGTAACTTTCCAGGAGTTCCTTAGCATCTGCTTCGTCTAGCCCCTGCAGTTCGCTTTCCAACTTGGCGCATACGAACAGCGACTGCGCTGGAGCAACCAGCTCCGCAAGCTGCTTTTGATGGGCTTCGTCGGCCAGTCCGGCTTCATCGAGGTTAAACAGGTAGATTACAGGTTTAGCGGTCAGCAATTGCAGGTCGGCAATGTGCTCCAGTTCAATACCATCTACCGCTGACAGCGGCTTGCCTTCGTCTAGCAGAGCATGTACGCGCTGCAGGGTATCCAGTATCGGCTTGAGCTTAGGGTTGGCCCGAGCTTCTTTTTCAAACTTTGGTAGACGCTTGGCGATGGTCTGTAGATCAGCGAGTACTAGCTCAGTGTTAATGACGTCGATGTCTTTTTGCGGGTCAATATCATTATCAACGTGAATGACATTGTCGTCTTTAAAGGCGCGTACCACCTGGACGATGGCATTGCAGGTGCGGATGTGGCTTAAAAATTGGTTGCCCAGGCCTTCGCCCTGTGAAGCGCCAGCTACCAGGCCCGCAATATCTACGAAAGTAACGGTGGCCGGTATAATTTTTTGTGTTTTATATAACTCACCGAGCTTCTGGAGCCGACCGTCTGGAACAGGCACGATGCCGGTGTTCGGCTCAATAGTGGCAAATGGGTAATTTGCTGCCAGGATATTGCTGCCAGTCAGGGCATTAAACAGGGTTGATTTGCCAACATTAGGCAGGCCGACGATACCTATCGTTAAGCTCATACCCAACGTGTCCTGTAGCTAGTATTGGTATTTGACCCCATATCGTAATCTCCTTCTTGGTTGCGACTATCTTAGTGACTAGTTTATGGACGACAGCTTTCTTATCTGTAAAATCCAAATTTCCTACTAATTCTATCACGCCGTCAACTACTTTTTCCAGGGGTAGAGGCCTTTTATTGGCAAGTGTATCGCGAATGCCGCTGGCTTCTGACAGCAACTTGGAGCGCTTTTCATTTATATCAGCCACAGTATCCTTATATACACGTTCGGACATGTACTGCTGTGTATATGCTTTTGCGGCACGCAGCTCCTCGTCATCTAGGCCTTTCATGCGGACTTCCAATTGCTTAAGATCACTTTCGAGTGGAGAGACATCCTTTTGCCAGCGCTCGGCTTGTTGCCGTACAAGTTCGGGGTCGGTAAGTAGTTCTTTAATATTCTGCCATACAGTCATATCCAGCACTGGTACATTCAAGCTGCTCTCATGGCAAGTGCGGGTAAGGGGATATACGCTAAGCCGGTCATTGCAGCGGTAATAGAGACTTCCTTTGGCACCGGGATCGCCAGTGCGAGCCTTGCCGCAAACACATCGAACTAAGCCACTCAGCAAGTACTGATTCTTGTGGTTGCGCTTATTAAGACGCTTGTTAATCTCAAGCTGATTTTGGACTTTGTCGAATAGTTCTTGGGTGACAATGGCAGGAACTTCTACTTGGAGCCAGTCTTCCTTCGGTCGAGACTTTCGGCTTCCTTTGGACACCTTGCGATATTTTTGTTCAGGGTTTCGCGGGTTCTTTGTCTCGACTGACTCACTCTTGTTATAGAAGTGCTTACCGATATAGGTAGTATCACGAAGCATTCTATCAAGGGTGCCACCGCTCCATTGTTCCCGTACACTCTTAGGCGGCAGGATACCGCGGTCAAACAGTTCTCGTTTCACGGCCTGCTTAGACATACCTGCCGCTATCCACTCGAATATTTGTACGACAATTTCTGCCTGTTGCTTGTTAATTACAAACTCGCCGTCGCGGGCGTTCGCACCTGACTTGATACGGGGAATATAGTTGTAGCCAAACTTGGGATTGTAGCCAAGCAGCTTTTTATTTTCTTTGACCTTACGCATTTTACCCAATCGCATGCGCTCTGTTATCTTCGTACGTTCATAGTCGTGGAATATGCCCATCATACTTCCCATCATCTGCTCTTCGGGAGTCGTGCCATTGATGTCGTGCAGGCTGATGAACTCAACGCCATTTTTGCGCAGTTCGCTTAGTATAATTTCTTGGTGGTAAAATATACGCGATAGTCGACCTCTGTCATATGCATATAGGACATCAAACTTGCCGTCATACGCGTCCGTTCGTAGCCGGTCGAGATCGGGACGTTCGATTATTGTGCCGGTCCAGCCTTCATCTTGATAGATGAATTCGGGCAGCAGGGTAGCGCCGTCGGCCTGTACGCGAGCCAGTAGTTCCATCTTCTGATTGTTAATAGTTTGCTCTTCTTCCTGACGGGCAGTACTAACACGCATGTAAATTGCAGCTTTTTTCATTTCTTAGTTTCCTTTGTAGATTGGTCAGCCAAGAATTTCTTCAGTGCAAGCTCACTGATACGGTAACCCTTACCTAGTTTTACGGCTTCTAATTTACCGCTTTTGATATAGGTGAGGATACTTTGCCAGTGAACCTGGAGCATATCCGCTACTTCTTGCACCGTATAAAATTTAGGCATAACCATGATAGTTATTATTATAAATATTTATAAGCATTTATCAACGTTTAATCTGTTGATTGCTCTTTCTCTAATCTTTCAAACAAGAGGTTAAATACTTCATTTAAGGGGCTTAGTTCGCTTTCAACGAAGTTATAGACGACTATTTGTTCATCTTCACTTGTAGTGGGCGAGTGTGTCAGTTTTTCAGCCATATATATTACTGCAATTCTGACGCACTCACTGTGCTTAATGGGTGGTAGTGATAGGCGCCCCGCTGACCGGATTGTAGGTCTATCTCTTCGTTTTTT
>DASPHS010000136.1:0-11301 GCA_035629475.1 Saccharimonadales bacterium (SeqCode) | reverse complement strand
TTTTCTTATGCTTACTACAGTACAAATGACAGATGGAGGACCGACTCATGGGATATACCAATACAACCGATGCCGCATTTAGTTTTACGTTCATCACTTACGCAGTACGCGCACTGCGTTTCTTGTGCTGCGGCCTGGGCTACTTGTTGCTGGGGATGGTTATCTACTCGTGGGTAACAGGTAGTGAGGTGATTTTAGCAGGTGTTATTGACGGCACATTTCTACGCTCTATGCTGTATAGCTTAGCGGCTATCGTTGCCATGAGTGTGGGCTATGGACTATTTAATGCGAGCGCACAGGCTCTGTACGCAAAGGCAGCCTCCATAAAGCTGCATGAACTGGCCGGTGCGACAACTCGACGCACCAAGACGTCTTCATAAGCCACAACAGTGCCCCATAGCCGTCATGGTTTATAATGGTTCGGAAATGAAGGGACAACTATGACGACGTACTACACTGACGGCAGCTGCGAGCCCAACCCGGGTACCGGTGGATATGCCGTAATTAAAGATATGCAGGTGTGCAAGCTGGGAGGTGAGAACAATACCACCAATATCCGCATGGAAGGCTTTGCCATCATCGAAGCCCTCAAGGACGCTAACGGGGCAGAGTGCACTATCTTTACCGATAGTGAATTTTGGATCAATGTCATTACCAAGTGGTCTATCGCCTGGGAAGCCAAAGGATGGCGTAAGAGCGGGGGCGAAATCAAAAACCTCGATATCGTGAAAGAGGTCTGTCCTTTATTCCGTCAGTCCAAGGCGACGCTTACCTGGGTGCGCGGGCACAATAACGATGCCGGCAATGAGCTGGCTGACCACTGGGCCAACGAAGCTCGCAAGCAACAGCTACAGAAGAAGTAATAGGGCAGCCAATTTTACACCATTTCCGCGGCATGACTTGCGGTAGAATAGTAATTATGTTTATAAGTTAGTTCTGCTGGCCGTTCCATGCAACAGGCTGCAGGCTATAATTTTTTGAGGGTAACAATACATGACAGATGAAGCTGCGGCCACTGCGCCGGAACAAGAGCAAGAAGTGATTGAAGAGCAGGACGCTACTGTCGCTGAGGCTACCACAGAGGCTGGCGCGCCATCCACTGATGACGACGAAATTCCCTATGTGCCAACTGATGTGTTTGCTTGGGCTAACAATCTATATCAGTACAAGGACCAGCTGAAGATTGAGCTATTCCTGATTAACAAAAACAATGTCATGTACAGTTCCAAGGTTGCTGATGAGCTTAAGAAGCAGATGCAGCCAATCTTTATTACAAATATTCTCGACTTTGTGCTGAACGGTGCTGCTGAAGGCATGGTGGTCCGTGGCTTTGAAGAAGCTGAAGCAGAAGACAACGTACTCCAGCGCACCCGTTGGGAGAATGTCGATAAGCTCGTGGAAGTTATGCACTGGATACACACACAGGAACACGAGATCCAGCAATTCGTCGAGGAAGAGCACGACATCAAGCGCATCAAGGCTGTCATGGCTCGATGTAGCCACCCATCTATGCCTGAACCGTTCTACGTCTTCAAGCAATTGCCTCGTGCTCAAATGCTGAAGGGTGACGGTGCATGGATGGTAGCGGGTAAGGTGTTTATGCCATTTGAAGATGCAGTAGCCCTGCGCATCCCTGCAGACAACCAGCTGTTGGTTATCGGCCAGGACCTGTTTGTCTTCAGCCAGCCAAAGCTGCGTAGCTTGTTTGGCTACGACGTCAAGAAAAACAGCATTGCTGAAAAGAAAGTTGCTGCTATTCAGGAACGCTTTAAACTGGTATTCGCTGAAGGTGAAGACATGAACACCATGGTGAAGGGCAACAAGCCACTCATCAACAAGCTCCAAAAACTGGAGTTAACCGACGATATCAAGCAAGAGCAGGTTATCGACCACGGTGAAGAAATCGGTGTGTCCATGATGACCGACGAAGACGGCGCCATAATCATCGAGACACCACGTGACCTCGCTCGCTTCATCAACCTGGTAAACGATGACTATGTTGAGTCAAACCTGACGGGTATCCGTTACGAAATCAAAGCCAAGCGAGCGCTTAAGCCCAGTGACGACCAGCAGGACGAGTAAGATACGCCTGCGCTACAATACCTGCCGTAATCCACGGCAGGTATTTTTTATGAAGCGTCTTTGGGGTCGTACTTGATGGTGGTAATGCGGGTGAGTGCCAGCGCGACGATAATCAAGGCGATACCACCGGCTTCTGCCAGGTCGGGCTTCTTGAACCAGAGGCTGACGACCTCATTAAGCATGATGATTAATATAGTGTCCACGATGTACCGTACATGCACCTTACCGTCTTTCAGATAACCGAGAATGGTGATGGTTATTTCGATGAGCGCCACAATGAAGACGACATCCAGCAGCATTTGCTGCAGCAGCTTCTCAAGTGGTTCATTCAGGGCGTGGTACAGGTCGTAGCCGGCCTTGCCGACGCCAACAACCAGGGCGATGATGATAATGACTAACAGGATATTCAGCAAGAAACGGATAACGGTTGAGTAATACAGACTGAGCCGCTCGAAGAGCTTGGGATTCTTGGTGTGTAATTCCATATGCTCAGTTGTACCATTCCATATCGTGATATCTCGTAAGAATGCTTACATTCTGCTGTTATGGCTTACGCTATGATGCCAGGGTAACCACAGGAGGCATTACGGTAATGGGACGAGTTGTACACTTCGAGATTCATGCTGACGACCTGGCACGTGCGCGCTCATTTTATGAAACAGTGTTTGGCTGGAGCATCGAAAGATGGTCTGGTTTGGATTACTGGGTAGTCAAGACAGGTGCTGATAAAAGTGGCCCTGATGCCTGGCCCGGAATTGATGGCGGTATGCTGCAGCGCGAGGGTCATTCGCCAGTACACGATAATCCGGTCTCGGCGTTTGTATGCACGATTCAGGTTGATGACATTGAGGAGACGTGCGCTAAGGTTATAGAAAACGCCGGTAATGTCATGGTAAGCAAGAAACCGCTCAAGGGCGTCGGCTGGCTGTGCTATTGCCGGGACACCGAAGGTAACATCTTTGGCGTCCTGCAAGCTGACAAGCAGGCGGAGAAATAGATAAAGTCGGTATTACTTGCGGTAGTTTGGTCTATACTAGTACATTAATAACAGCTAAGAGTGTAAATCGACTATGTCTGCAATTGTCCTGCGGGACGCTTCAAAACAATTCAGCTACAAGACCCAACGGGGTCTGCGCGGCTTTCTGCATCCAGAGAAAAAGGTGGTATCGGCTGTTGAAAACATTTCGCTAACTATTGAACGTGGCGAAGCGGTAGCTTTTATCGGTCCGAACGGCGCAGGCAAGAGCACTACTATCAAGATGCTGTGTGGCATCTTGCAGCCCACGAGCGGTACGGTATCAGTGCTGGGCATGGAGCCTCTTAAACACCGGCGTGAGCTGGCGATGCAAATAGGAACAGTTTTTGGACAACGTTCACAATTAGTGTTCAACTTACCGCTTACGGATAGCTTTTTGCTGTCAGCTGAAATGTATGGGGTACCGAAGGAAGCTGCCACCGAGCGCATACAAAAGTTGGTGGAGCAATTTGATTTGGCAGCATTCATCGACCAGCCCGTACGCAAGCTGTCCCTGGGGCAACGTATGCGGGCCGAAGTGGCTAATGCGCTCATCCACGACCCTTCAATTATCTTTTTGGATGAGCCGACTATCGGGTTGGATATTGTGGCCAAGCGCACGCTGCGTGAAGTCATTAAAACCGTCAACCGCGAGCAGGGGACAACGGTATTCCTGACAAGTCACGACGTAGGTGATATTGAAGAGGTATGCAACCGGACAATGATCGTCAACCATGGCAAAATTGTATTGGACGCACCAACCGCAGATTTAAAGAAAAAGTATTTCCAGGGTAAAAAAGTTGCCGTCGTACCCGAAGGGAAGCTGCCGGTCAGCTTGGAAGTGCACGGCATAACCGGTACGGTAGCCGACGGTCGGTTATTATTTGACGTCGACACGACACAGATAACCCTCAAGGAGTTCCTGCAGGCGTTACTCACCAAAGTTGCAGTTGCCGATGTAACCATAGAGGACACACCACTTGAAGATATTATTCACGAGTTGTATACCAAGGATGCTGCGTGAGGCTTCGTGCCCTTACATCCTACTGGGGCGTCGTGCGTATTGCTGCCCGGGAAGATAGTGCTAACCCAAAACGGATTGCGGCGTCCGTGGCACTTGGTGTATTACGCTTGGGGTTACTGGCCGCCATCTATAAGGTGGCGTACCATGTGAGCGATGGCGACATAGCGCTTTCATATGCCAATGTTATCTGGAGTATGGGCTTATATTTTGCATTCATAGTCGGCCTGAATGTGCGGGGCGTGTTCAAATGGGTAGAAACCGACATAAAAGATGGTTCAGTAGAGATGGGTTTGGTCCGACCACTTGATTGGCGGCTTGTAAAGCTGTGCCAACAGCTTGGTAAGAATATCATTGAGTGCCTGGTGCTGGTGGCGGCCTTTGCAGGTACGCTTTTCATCATGGTCGGTGCGCCGAATATGGCTCATGCTACACCGGGCTTTTGGTTGGGGTGGCTCACACTGGCTGCCCTGATGGTCGTGACCGCAGGCGCAATGTATCTATGCGTGGGGCTGGTCGCTTTCTGGCTGAACGACGCGCAGTCGGTGTACCGTCTTATTGATAAAACGGTCATGATATTTGGTGGCGCGTTCGTGCCAGTCGCTTTATTACCTGATGGTATCCAAACAGTGTTGCGTTACACGCCGTTCGGTATCTTTGGGGCTTCCACGCAGCTGTTTAACCCTGGCTTGGCTACTCACTTAGTCCCGACGATTATTTCTGGGGTTGTGTGGTCAATCGTGCTCATCCTCACTTGCCAGTGGATATGGCATGCCGCACAGCGGCGAATTGAGGTTAATGGTGGCTAATGTACTACGCCATATCCGGCATGACTTGCGGGTCTATAGAGCGAGTCTGATCGTACAGTTCAAGGCGGCTGCAGCGCTTCGCGGCGCATTCATCATGCAGATTATCGGCATGATGGTAAATAACAGCGCTCTTGTTGCTGCCTGGCTATTCTTCTTCCATCAATTCGGCACGGTAAACGGCTGGAGTGGCGTAGATTTTATCGGCATGATGGGGGTTAACGCTTTGGTATTTGGCCTGACTTCATTCCTGTGCGTGGGACTCATGGATATGCCGCGGCATGTCGATACGGGGTCGATGGATGCGTTCTTAACCAAGCCCACATCGGTACTGGGCAATGTTGCTAGCAGTAATATGGACATAACAACCGTCGGGGACATGCTATTCGGCATTGGCGTGCTGCTATGGTATGCAATCTACAAAGGTATCGATCCGCTGGCCGTCCTGCCATTCGCCCTGATGCTTGTCGTGGCCTGTGTCGTGTTCTGGTGCTTTGTACTGTTGCTCCCGAATGTCATCGCCTTTTATCTGTTTGACAGTGAGCGTATTAGTCGCAGTATAGGTGTGTTCTTTCTGGGGGCGGGTGAGTATCCGGCCGGTGTGCTGACCGGGCCTATCCGCACCGGGCTGTTGCTCGGCGTACCGGCCTTGTTCTACGCAGCCGTACCACTGGATGTGCTACGCGGCGTGCATTGGGAGCTTATAGGTGTCGGGGTTGTGGTGGCGGCGTTCTGGCTGACGTTCTCACTCTGGCTGTTTAGGCGGGCGCTCAATAAGTACGAGAGCGCCAACCTTATCGGCGCCCGGTAGCTGTATTTTTGACATTTTAGGCATGATGGTTTTTCATTACGCCTATGTCTGGGTACAATAGGAGTACTGAAAGTGAGGGAATCGCGTGACGCAGGAACAAGCGTTGGCCATTATGGAGGCGGGAAAATCCGTATTACTCACCGGTGCAGCCGGTGCCGGTAAAACATATGTGCTTAACAAATACATTCGTCGTGCGCGTAAGCAGGGCAAGAGCGTTGCGGTTACTGCCACAACTGGTCTGGCAGCGACTCACCTTAACGGCACTACCATCCACGCCTGGTCTGGCATGGGAGTGCACGATACCTTTCATAAGCGTATGGCATCCAATCTGGCGAAAACACGGCAGGAACTCATCAAGAAGGCCGACGTGCTGGTTATTGATGAGGTGAGCATGCTGCACGATTTCCGGCTTGATATTGTAGATGACATTCTGCAGTACGTACGCGGCATCAAGGAGCCTTTTGGTGGTATGCAGGTTATCTTGTGTGGCGACTTTTTTCAGCTGCCACCCGTTAACAGGCAGGATGGCAAACAAGGTGGTTTTGTCACAAGTTCGCGCGCTTGGCTACAAAATGTATTCACTGTATGTTATTTGGAGACGCAGTTCCGGCAAAAGGATGACGAGGCATACACCACCATTCTCAATGGTATCAGGGCGGGTGTCTTAACGCGCAGCCAGTTACAGCTACTCCAGGACCGCTCCAAAGTGGCTATGCAGCCGGATGTAGCGTATACCCGCCTCCTGACGGTTAATATCGATGTTGATTCCGTCAACCACGAGCATTTGGATGAATTGGACGAGGAAGTCCATGAATACGAGATGGAAACCCGAGGTGCTAAGAACTATGTTGACCAGCTGAAGCGCTCCTGTCTGGCACCAGAGGTACTGCGCCTTAAAAAGGGCGCCCAAGTAATGTGTATTAAGAATGCCCAGGACCGTAAGTACGTGAACGGTAGCCTAGGAACGGTCATCGGCTTTGATTCGCTGACCGATTACCCGATTGTCGCTTTGACAAATGGCAGGGAAGTGACCATGAAAGTCGAAACCTGGGAACTGATGGATGGTGATAAAAAACGTGCTAGCTTGTTTCAGTTGCCGCTGCGCCTTGCATGGGCGATTACGGTACACAAGAGCCAAGGTATGACCTTGGACGCTGCTCGCATCGATCTGAGCCGGGCATTCGTTGAGGGCATGGGCTATGTGGCTTTGTCGCGAGTGCGAAGCCTTGATTACCTTGTGCTGGAAGGGCTCAACGGTATGGCGCTTCGTGTCAGCCCATTGGCCAAACAGATAGATGCTGAACTGCGCGAAAAAAGCCACCAGGCAGTTGCTGATAATGCAGCCTGGATTACGCAATGGGAAACCGAAGAAGCCAAGCGTGCTGATGAGCCCGAAGAAGACAAGAAGGTTATCGACAAATCAGATACGTCAGGGCAATGGCAAGACAAGCTTGAGAAGATGCGTCAAAATTATCCGAACGCTTACAAAGCCTGGGCTGCAGATGATGACGAAAAACTCAAAAAAGCCTTTGAAGATGGTGTTAAGCTCAAGGAGTTGAGCACAATGTTTGGACGCCACCCCGGTTCCATACATAAACGGCTGGAGAAACATTTCGGCGAGGGCGTTGAAATAAAGAGTATGTAACTAGGTGTTGAACTGGGTGGTTTGGTAGATGTGAGCGTCGATGGGAGTCGTATCTTTCGATAGCTCCAGCAGCTCAGAATTGCCAAAATGGAACATGCTGAGTACTGGCTGCCACTCCAGCTCATAGTAGGCGGCAAAGAGCATTTTGCCGAAGTCACCGTGTGTTACGAGCAGCACGCTCCCGTCAGTATGGTCGGATTGTACCTCGGCGAGTATCCGTCGTGCACGTCCGAGCAGTTCAGGGAATGTCTCTGCGCCCTCGGGGTTCAGGAAATAGGTAATCGTTTCCGACTTGATGATGTCTGGTGCGCACAACGCTTCAATCTTGCTCTGGGCCACGCCCGTCATAACACCGAAATCCCGCTCTATAAGACCTTCCCGCACAACTGGTTTGGGCAATTCCAATGTATCGGTAATGATTTCGGCTGTCCGGTACGCGCGCTGCAAGGGTGAGCAATAGACGGCATCAAAATGAAGGTTATTGGACCATATAGTCCGTGTCAGATCCTGGGCCTGTTTCAGGCCAATGTCGGTAAGTGGCTGATCGCGCCGGCCATTCAAGATGCCAGCAGCGTTATCTTTATCTTGGCCATGACGGGCAATGTAGATCTTTAGCATAGCGTTCAGTATAGCATCTATAGACGTTCAGCAGTGTAGGTGCGAGGCCCTTGCCAACGGTAGAGGGTGACATAATCGATGGTGCAGGTGTACGGCAGATAATCGGCCAGTAGGTCGCTATATGCTGCTATGAGTTCGAGGGGTACTCGCCGCCCACGCGGCGCCTGGTTCAGGGTAACGTGCGGCCGAAAGGTGGTATGGGGAGCCGCAGTATGACCTGAAGGTAACAGTTCCACCAGTGCCCGCTGTAGGTCGTGCAGTGCAGGGCTGTCTACGCCAATGGCTATCGCGCTGTGCTTAAAGGTTTCTACACGTTGTAGTGTCAGTGTAAGGGGCATGTGCCGTGGTACGATAGCACGGATCTGCTCGGATAATATATCCGGGTCAATACGCTCGAGGGCTGGCGGTGGCAACAGGGTGATATGCGGCTCGAGTGGTTGCCTGACTATCTCGGGGTCAAACAGGCGGGCTTGGAGCTCACTTATATGGGTATGGGCATCTTTTGGTAAGCTCAGGCCAATGTAGTAGCGATAGGGCATATATAGTATTGTACCCGCAACGCAGCTCAAGCTTATATATAGCCAAAAAAGTGCTACAATATACATAAGATGAATAAGGCAGTGCTGGTGATTAAAACCGCCGTCAGGGCGTTTATGCGCCGAGTAGCGGTAGTGCTTCATAAAGTAAGTGGTGGCCGGATTACTCCCAACGCGGTAACTATATTTGGGACGCTGACGCATATTCCGATTGCCTGGCTGATCGCCATCGATTACCACGTACTCGGGGCGATCCTGCTAGTTATATTTGGCTTATTCGATACACTTGACGGGGAATTAGCACGTTTGCAAAACCGTACGAGCGTAAAGGGTATGCTATTGGATGCCTCAACCGACCGTATGAAAGAAGTGATGCTCTATACCGGTGCGGCATATTTCTTTGCTGTTGGCGACCATCCTACCGCTTCGGCTTGGGCTGTCGCGGCTTGTGGCGCTTCCTTGTGTGTGAGTTACGTAAAGGCAAAGGGAGAAGCCGCAGTTGCCAGCAGTGAGAAGGCAATCCCGCACGCAACCTTAAATCGCATGTTCGCTGATGGGCTGCTGACGTTTGAAATGCGCATGGCTGTGCTGGTAGTGGGGCTGCTGAGCGGTTACCTTATGGTCGCAGTCGCAGTTATTGCAGTGCTGGCCAGCTACACTGCTTTGCAACGGCTTGTCCGCATCAGTAGTAAGTTGTAGCGCATCATGGCGTTCAATGTTGACCTTCACACACATTCTGGCGCCTCACCCGACGGGGCACTTACTGCAAGCCAATATCGCCTGATGTTGCAGTCCGGACGGCTGCATTGCATCGCCATTACCGATCACAATACTATCGCTTTCGCCCAGCAGCTGCACGCTGAATTGGGCGATTGTATTATCGTTGGCGAAGAAATTATGACCACCGAAGGAGAGATCATAGGCCTATTTCTTACAGAGCTGGTGCCACCTGGTCTCAGCGCCGCTGAGGCGACCGCCCGTATCCGTAGCCAGGATGGCCTGGTATATGTGCCGCATCCTTTTGAGACCCATCGTAAGGGCTTGAGCAAGGCCACGGCCACAGCTATTGCTGCCGATGTCGATATTATCGAGGTATACAATGGCCGGGCATTGCTGCAGCACCGTGGTGTTATGGCTCGTCGATGGGCCCGGTCGAACGGCGTAGTCAGTGCTGCGAGTAGTGACAGTCACGGGTTGCATGGTTGGGGGAGAACCTACATGAGCCTTGCCGCTATGCCCACACGTGATACGCTGGTAGGGTTATTGCAGCAGGCCACACACCACACTGGCTTTGCCGGCCTGCAGGGCATGCTGTATCCGCGGATAAACCGCCTAAAGAAATGGAGCGCTAAGCGTCATGTTTGAGGATATCTTTTTTGCGTTATGGTTCTTTCTGCCGGCAGGTATTGCTAACGTCGTGCCCATTTTTGCTGCCAAGATACCACTACTCAGGCCCTATGATGCGCCTATTGATGGCGGCCGCTCATTTCGGGGAAAGCGTATCTTTGGTTCGCACAAAACCTGGCGTGGCATGGTGACCGGTATTATTTTTGGCACCCTGACCTTGTGGCTCCAGCAGTACCTGGTCGGCAATGTTGACGCTATCCGTGCCTTAACCGACCAAGTTGATTACGCGCAGCTGCCAACGTTGCTCATGGGTCCATTATTCGCCATTGGTGCTTTGGGCGGTGATGCAATCGAGAGCTTCTTTAAAAGGCAGCGCGGTATCGCACCGGGCAAGGGATGGTTCCCGTTTGATCAGACCGATTATATTATCGGTGGTGCCATCGCCACTATGCCGTTCGTGTCACTGGGGTTATGGCAGTACGCCTGGCTACTTGGACTGTGGTTGTTGGTGCACGTCATATCGACGGTCATCGGCTACTTTGCCGGGCTCAAGGAAAGTCCGCTCTAGGAAAGTGCTGCATGCAGGCGACGGGCAAGGGTGCGGCGTCCTGCATGCAGATGCCGTTGTACTGCCTCGGCCAGCGACTCGCCACTGACAACAAAACGACGCTTGGTGTGGTCGTATAAGAAGAACGTATCATCTTCGTTATACGACTCCAGGAAGCGCTGCGAGTAGGCACCAGGGCTGAGAGCTTGTACGCGATGCGCAAGAATAATCAGTAGATCATATTCTTCGCGCAAGTCGCGCGGTATACGGAGCGGCCTGGCGAGCTCCAGGGCTCGCTGGAAGTCGTTTGCTATGTGCATAAAGCGGTGGGACATGCTCAGTAGGGTGTCCAGTGCATCGTCCATGGCGTCAATATTATGGGTGCGGTCGGCGTAGCGTAGAGAACGGATGGTGATATCATTAGCTGCTAGGAAATTGCTGACCCTATCCCATTCATCGGTAACTTGTCGCTCTAGTGCGCTTTTAGGCTGCAACTGTAAGCTGTCCCATGTCATCTGCTGGTCATAATCAACAATGAGTGCCTCAGTGGGCAGTTGCTCAATAATATTGGCAGCTACGGTATGAGAGAGGGTGGCCGTAATATAAATCGTGTAACAGTGCGCCGGCAAGAGGCTGCACATGGCCGGGGTGAGGAAGTAGACCGCTGCCTCCGTATCCTGGAGCGCTTCCTTATGGGTGAACCGCATATGCTGCATGCGTGTAATAGTGTGCGTATATTTTAGTATCTTATCGGCATTAAGTGTTGCCGAACGCTGTTTCTGGATAACCCGCGCCAGTTTAAGCCATTGTTTGCGTGCTGGCCCAAGAATAGCGACGGGGCGGTCTGAAATGACAACCGCTTTACCTAAATGT
>DASPHS010000135.1:0-3102 GCA_035629475.1 Saccharimonadales bacterium (SeqCode) | reverse complement strand
CGGTACCATTGACCGCAAGGACCACGACGGCTGGCACGATGGCAAGAAGGTGAGGATTAAAATCTGTGAGATTAAAGAGATTAAGAGTTCCGGCCGGGAAAGCCAGAACGTCGGCTTCAGTGGTGCCACGGGCGGCATCCTGGTAAACAGCCGCGTATCGGGTGCCTACCTAGCCCTTGCCAAGCGGGCTGAAAACAACCGCGGACCAAATGGGCAAGCCCAGCCACTCACCCTGCAAGCTAACAGTAGCTACCGCACTATGGCCAACCAGGAGCGGCTGTGGGATGAACTGGGACATAATACCGCGCTTGTCGCCCGCCCAGGACACTCCAACCACCAAATGGGTATAGCCATCGACTTCGCTAAATCCAATGGCAGCGCCCTCACCAGTGGCGACCAATGGTTCAAGTTCTTAAAAGATAATGCTGACTTGGGTATCATCAACTACCCGCGTGAAGCGTGGCACTGGTCACCAACAGGGAATTAGTAATGCGCATACCATCATCGAAACTCGCCACCAAAGCCCTCCGTCTCACCTTCAGCTTATTGCTGTGCGTGCTGACCGTTTACAGCTCGCCCGGCATTGCCTCCGCCCAGGACACCGGCAATGTTGGTGACGAAGCAAACCCCGACCTCGGCCTGAGCGAAGAACAGCTGCGCGCCTTTAGGAACCAAATACTATGGTTCAACACCGACATCGCCATGGTTTGTGCCGGACAAGGCGGTACACAACTGGTGGGCGTGGACAACATCGAAAAAGCCTACAATTTCTTTATCGGCAAGGGCATGACCAAGATGCAGGCGGCTGGTATATTGGGCAATCTCCGCCAGGAATCATTCGATGTGACCCCGACCGCCCAGCAGGACGGCAGTAAAGATCCATTCCCCAAAAATGAGGTGGGTTTTGGTATTGCCCAGTGGACCTTTACTTCCCGCCAAGCACCGCTGGTAGCCCTCGCCAAAAAGCAGGGTAAGCCGCCGACAGACCTGGGGGTACAGCTAGACTACCTATGGGCAGAGTTGAACGGCACACACCGCCATGCGTTGGACGAAATGAATAAGCCCGAAAACAAGAATAACGTTGGCAACTCAACATTCGCATTCCATGAAAAATTTGAAGGATCTGCTGACACCTATGAAATGATCCTCCATCGTGTCGACCTGGCCAATGAAGTGTTTAATAACCCTAAATACACCGCTAATAACTCTTCTGCAGCAGGCAAGACCGTTACCGGGCAGGCAGCAGGTGACTGTGGCGGTACCATCGTCGATGGCTACTCATTCCCCGTAGCCCCACGCACCAAGCGCGACTATACTAACCTGCCGTGTACCGGACGCAAGAAGTCACCGTACCGTGATATTTACGGCAACGGTGCAACCATCCCACGCTGCCACCACGACGGCTCACCAGCCTTTGACCTGATGTATGATGGCGTTGGTGATGCGCCCATCTACGCCATTACTGATGTGACAGTAGTCCGGGCCAATTCCAACTATTCCATGAATTCCGGAGCCAGCGGTAGGGCATGTGGATCACTCCAGGTGCAGGCCACCAAAGAGGCAGACCCTGTACGTCACTACTACTGGTATGGCCACGTGTTACTTGACCCTGGTGTGACTGAGGGTAAGAACTTTAAAGCAGGCGACAAAATGGGTAGGGTAGCTCCGCAGCCATATGGCCCACGCTGTTGGGGTGGTGGACCCCACTTGCACATTGACCGCGGCTGCGTAAAGAATCCTGCCGGTAAAGACGAGGCCTCGGCGGGACCACACACGGGTGGTAATGACAACTGTCGTGACCCGCTCTTCCTGACTGACCTAAAGAAAATATGGGACGGCTTGCCAATAACCGGCAGCCAATCCGGCAACTAAAAGGGGATATATGGAACCAAATACAAACTACACCGGCTACAACTCCTACAGCACCACGAACGGTAACTCCCGGCGAAAGCTGATTCTTATTGTGGCTGGCGCAGCCGTGACCCTGTTACTGATAACCCTGCTTATTAATTTGTTTGGCCGGACACCCACCGGCACGCTCACCCTGACAGCGCCCAAGAAAACACAAGATAATGCCGCAGTCAGTGTGGAGATTCAGGGTGAAGACTTTGACCCGCAAGTCGTCAGCTTGAAACCTGGCGAAACCAAGGACGTCAAAGTGAACGTCGGTAACGTGCGCGTTGATGGCGCAGCCGGTGATATCAAAGCAGTTGATGTGGTAACCGTACGCAAAGGGGAAAACACCAAGCTAACCACCCCCAACGGTGAACAGCGTGGCGTCGAGCAGCAGGCATCTGATGCTCAATACTGCCCGGTCCTTGGCGGAGACACTATGTACTCGTACAACTGTGATGGTGACGGCGGCATCGTCAAACACACACCATTAGCCTTTGGCGCCACCGAAAACACTTTCCTGTTTGAGGGCCTGGTATTCGGTGAAAGCCACGCCTATAAAGACGGCGTCATGGCCTATGAGAGCGTGGCGGATGATCAACAGCGGCTGATGTATGTAGACCTTACCACCCAATCAAAACAAGCCGTACCCCTGGGTTCAGCCGTAAAGAACAGCTACAAGGACGAGCAGCCTATAATCGTTACCGCTCCCGAATACGGCGACGGCCGGTTTGCCATGTTATTCCAAAAGAGCAACACCATCTATGTGTTTAAGGACGTTACCGACACCAATCCCGTAAAGATTAACCCGAGCAAAGACGCCAAGATGAGCGATAAAGGACGGGTGAACGGCGGCAGCTTCAGCAGTGACCGTTTCCTGCAATACGCTGGTGCCTCCGCCGAGTACGAAGATGGACATAACGAAGGCACACTGAATGATTCAGAGGCAGAAGAAGACACGCCGGCCTTACCCTACAACCTGGTAGAATACGACGCCACCGGCAAGGCCGTGCGCACTACCGAACTCCCGGACGACCTGACTGCCAACGGTATGGCAAAACTGACCGGCGACTTCTATGTTGCTGAGGGTGAGAGCGCCTTTACGTTTTATCACTGGAATAGCGAAACCCGCGCCATGGACGCTGTGTACGACATGGAAGATGTGGCTGACTGGACCATATGGAACAATAACGCCTATGTGCAAGCCGG
>DASPHS010000134.1:0-14080 GCA_035629475.1 Saccharimonadales bacterium (SeqCode) | reverse complement strand
CACAGCCGACTATACGAAAAGGAAGATTTGACAGCGCTGCTCCGTGCCCAAAAGAATCAGCCCGATAACCGCATATCATTGGAAGAGCTGGAGCTTGCCGACCGTGCGCTCCGTTTTAGTGATCGTCATGCTGCCGATATCGTGCAGCCCCGCAAGCAGACGCTGCTGGTGAATGCCGATGACTCCATTGGTCCCATATTGCTCGACCAGTTACACAAGAGTGGGCAATCATCATTTTTGGTCTACCGTGACGAGCAGGAAAATATTGTCGGGTCGCTGCTGATGCGTGACGCCGTCAATGCCAAGCATGGCGGCCGGGTGTTCGAGCTGGTACGTGGTGACCTGTGCTATGTACACGAAGACTTTACGCTGCATGAGGTGCTGGCTGCATTTCAGCGTACCGGCCACCATACTGCCGTGGTTATCAACAGCTTTGAAGAGTTTGTAGGCATCCTGAGTCTCGATGCCTTGCTCCGTGAACTCGTGGGTGAGGCCACCGTGGAATTCGAGAATTACGAAGACCGGGCCAGTATCGCTCATTTGCCGGAGCGTAAACGGTTGGCCGCCAGCCAGGTGCAGACTGATGCTGATCAGTCCTCACAGGCGAATGCGACTTCCCCTGAAGCAACAGGGGTGGTAGAATAGCACGTATCTATGTATATGGTTGATCGCAATATGAATCCCCGGACCGACACCACTGCCGTAAGCGAGCAGTAGGTGTAAACGGTCCTTTGCAGCTGACTTCTACAAGCTATTAACGAGGAGATTTTTATGCGTACATATACCGAAGCCGCACCACAGCACGTTGGTGAAACGATTGAAGTAAAGGGTTGGGTCCAGACTCGCCGTGACCACGGTGGTCTGATATTTATCGACATCCGTGACCACACTGGCATTTTGCAGCTGGTCATCCACCCGGAAACCGAAGCTGCCTTCCACCTGGCCGAGCAAGTTCGTGATGAATACGTCATTAAAGCCGTAGGCAAGGTTGCCGAACGCGACGAACACTTGCGCAACCCCAACATTGCTACCGGTGGTGTTGAGCTACACCTGGAAACGCTGGATGTGCTGAACAAATCAGACGTGCCACCTATTCAAATCAACAGCGACCAAAACCTGAGTGAAGAACTGCGCTTGAAGTACCGCTACATCGACTTGCGCCGCCCCAAGATGCAGCAGATGTTGCAGAAGCGCGCCCAGTACTACTCCTGGATGCGTACCTACCTGGAAGAGCGCGAGTTCACTGAAGTCACGACACCAATCCTGGCAAACTCCAGCCCGGAAGGTGCCCGTGACTTCCTGATTCCATCCCGCATTCACCAAGGCAAATTCTATGCTTTGCCCCAAGCCCCCCAGCAGTTCAAGCAATTGCTGATGGTCGGTGGTATCCACCGCTACTACCAGCTGGCTGCTTGCTTCCGTGATGAAGACCCCCGCGCCGACCGCCTGTATGGCGAGTTCTACCAGCTCGACCTGGAAATGTCCTTCGTAGAAGACGGCGAAGAAGTGCGCAGTATGATGGACCCGCTGATCAAGGATTTGTCTGTCAGTTTTGCCCACAAGACGCTGCTTTCCGAAGACATTCCGCGCATTCCTTACCAGGAAGCCATGGACCGTTTTGGTTCTGACAAGCCCGACTTGCGTTTTGGCATGGAATTAGTGGACCTGTCCGACACGCTGCAAGACACTGAGTTTGGCGTCTTCAAGAGCGTCCTGGCCGGCGGTGGCAAGGTAAAGGCTATCTGTGTAAAAGGCGCCAGCAGCCTCAGCCGTTCCCAGATAGACAAGTTTACCGACATCGCCAAGAGCGAAGGTGCTGGCGGTTTGGCGTACATTACCTACGAAGCCGGTGAAGCCAAGTCGCCCATTGCCAAGTTCTTTACCCCTGAGCAGCTTGCAGCTATTCGCACGACTATGGGCGCTGAAGATGGAGACGTCGTGTTCTTTGGTTCCGACAAGCGTGAAACAGTAAACAAGGTGCTTGGCCGCCTGCGCAACGAGTTTGCGACACACTTCAACCTGAAGGACCCGAACGTTATTGCCTTGGCGTGGATTGTCGACTTCCCATTTTATGAGTGGGACGACAAAGCCAACAAACTGGACTTTGGCCACAACCCATTCAGTATGCCCAAGGGCGGGGCCGAGGCGCTGGAAAGCGATGATAAGCTGAGTATTCTGGCGGACCAGTACGACATGGTCATGAACGGCTACGAAATTTGTTCTGGCGGTGTCCGCAACCACAACCCTGAAATTATGTACAAAGTTTTCGGGGTGCTTGGCTATGACCAGGCATATGTTGACTCCCGCTTCGGCGCTATGATTAACGCCTTCAAGTTTGGCGCACCGCCACACGCTGGCTGTGCTTTTGGCGTGGACCGCATGTTCATGGTATTCATGGACGAAGAAAACATCCGTGAAATCGTGGCCTTCCCCAAGAACGGTTCTGGTGTGGACGTCATGATGAACTCACCGACGATTGTTGAGCCTGCGCAGCTGAAAGAGCTTGGCGTCAAACTGTAGCAGCCCTTCAGCAGTAATATTGTTCACAATAATTACAGGGATGGCAGCGTATACTACAAGGTATGGATACCGACCCGCACCGCGACAGTCAGGATGATAATCCGTACGATACGTCGCATATGACCCCCGAACAACGTGCCGCCCACGAGGCGGCTGACCGCCAGGCGCGTATTGACTATCTGCGCAGCCTGACCCCTGAAAAGAAGCGAAAACCAGTCTGGGTAAAGATACTGCTGAGCCTGCTGTTAGTTGTGGCACTCGGTGTACTGGCGACCGTGCTGTATAGCAAACTGGTTGATACCAACAAAGATGATGGCAGCTTGCAGACCAAGCCCGTCAAGACTGCCCAGCAAAAAGAGGTAGAGGACGTCCCGGTACGGGCTACCAAGCCGTATAGCTCGGCTACGTTTAATATGACTATCATGCACCCGGAGGGCTGGACGGCTACCGAGAACGCTGGTGTGCTGAAGATTGTTTCGCCAGCCACGAAGATGCGGGCGGTAAGCGGCAAAGAGATGAAGGGACAGGTTACAGTGACCTTTAGTGGTAAAGGACAGAATCTCGCAGCCTTTGATGCTGGCAACGCTACTGCCGTTATTCCCTCCGAAAAGCTCACGTACACGCAACCTACATCGGTGCAGCGCGCCCAGACATATCTGAGTTTTGCACAATACGCCGCCACGACAGCCGGCTCTGCAGCCCTCGATGCGCTCTATGTGACCGGTGATTACGGTTATCAGGTAGACCAGGCGATCCCCAAAATCGACATGGCCAACCTCGACCCGCTGATTAGTGTTACCTTTGCCAGTTGTAATGATAGTGCCTGCAAGGCGACGACGCCCATGAGCATTGGTGCGGGCAGCTGGCGTGATAAAGCCTTTAGCGTGCCGATTATCTCCACGCTGGAATCGCTGGCAATTAACTAAATACGGGGCAGGCTATTTGGGCTCGTTATCCAGGAACTGCCACATATACCAACAGGCAACTGATTCATAGGGGTGCCAATCGTAGGTGGCGGCCAGGTCGCGAATGTCATCGGGGGACGGTGTGTGCTCCAGCTCATATAATCGGCGGATGCCATTACGCACACCCAAATCACCATGCGCTAGTACATCGGTGCGGCCCATGGCGAACATCAGGAACATATGGACGGTCCACTCGCCAATACCCTTTACGTCAGTCAGCCGGGCAATAATCTCGTCGTTACTGAGGCTTTCTATGTCATCAAAACGAATGCGACCGTCGAGGGCATGCTCAGCCAGATCCCGGACGTACTTTGCTTTCTGTCCACTGAGGCCTACGCTTCGTAATTGTTCGACATCAGTGGCCACAATTTGTTCCGGTGTGGGAATTGTTCCCTCAAAGAGTGCCGTAAACCGCTGCTTGATGGTAGCTGCCGCCTTGACGCTCAGCTGCTGCCCAATGATACTCATCACCAGTGCCTGATAGTAATTGGTGTGTGGTTCAATGGTGCAGCGGCCTACTTTGGCAATAACAGGTGCTAGGTGCGGGTCATGCCGGGCAAGGTGCTCGGCTGCTTGCTGATAGCGTGCGGTATAGTCAGTCATACACCTATTGTACGGTACGGTAGGGGTGAAAGATCTTACAGCCTGACACACGACGGTTTAGTACACTAGGCGGATGATTACGCCCGACACGCCACTAGCCCCCGTCCACGCCGAAGTGCGCTTTGCTGCGGCGGCCGAGCGGGGTGGTGCGCGCCAACTCATAAAGGAGGCTTTTTTGCGGCAACAAGTAGCTGCTGTCCTGAAGGAAAATCGCCAGCAAGGCATCATGAGCAGCCTGACTATAACCGACGTTGCAAGCGGCCGGGTAATTTATGGCTACAACCAGCGTGCACCGCACTTTGCAGCCAGTGTTAACAAGATACCTTTGGCCATGCTGGCGCTGGAAGACGTACGCACCGGCACCCTGCAGTTCGATCAGACCCTGGCGTGGGAGGCTGCTGACCGGCGGGAGGGCTTGGGTGTGTACGACCAGCCTGACAGTCCTTTGCAAGCACCGCTTCGTGACGTACTGCACGATATGCTCAACCGTTCCGGCAATACCGCAGTGCGTGTCGTGGTGAATCAGGGCCTGGGCGGAGCGGCAGTTGTGAATGACCGTTTGGCGGCGTATCCACGCTTGGATACGACCCGCTTGGAGCCACTTGCATCGGATGCTGCCAAATTTTATATGGGCGACACGACCAGCCGCGAAGCGCTGCGGAGCCTGACACAGCTGTTGAAGCCCCAGGATGTATATGCGGCGGCAGCAAAGAAGTCCTTGGCTACTAACGTGTATGCAGATTACGGTGTCCGCAGTGCACTGTCGGCCAACGACAGCATAACGCTGGCCAACAAAGTTGGTATTTTGGATGATGCCGAAGGCAATAATCGTCATGACGTGGGACTTATTTACAACAGTGCCACCAATAAGACATACGGTTACGCCATGCTCACGACTACGCCGTATAACGAGGCTGACCCCGCGACAACCCAGCAAGCCGAGCGGTCGCTGCAAGCCGTAGGGCAGTACTTGCTGCATTTTGCTGGCGACCACCAGTAGTCGTCCTGCTATACTTGCTCAATAACGCAAGGGTGTTGCTATGGAGTGGACTGTTGGGCTGACATTCGTAGTGTCGTTGCTCGCTAGTACGTTGAGCGGTATGAGCGGTGGCGGCGGCGGATTTGTCATCATACCGTATTTTTTGTTTCTGGGCTTGCCGCCAGCTAACGCATTAGCTACTGCTAAGCTGGGCGGTATCGGTACGACGTTTGGCGCGCTCACTGCTTTTCATGGCAAGGGGCTCGTGCACAAACGGTTGGTTGTGCCATTCATGGCCATTACCTTCGTGTGTGCCCTCATATCCGCTTGGCTGATACCGCGCCTGGACCCTACGCTATTCACCAAGATTATTGGTGTCGTGCTGATTGTCTTGACGCCCACACTCTTTATAAAGAAGGCGGCTTTTATGCCGGGCAGCCGCACGAAGCCCTGGATTATAACGGGATTTGTCTTATACACCGTCTTTAGTTTTTTGCAGACATTGGTCGGCACCGGTATGGGCAGTATCCTGGTATTGATCCTGATGTTTGTTTTTGGGCTGAGCGCTCTGGAATCAAGTGCCACTAAGCGTGTGGCCCAATCGGTACAGGCCGTGGTCCTATTCGTCTTGCTGGCCATTCAGGGTCTGGTCCTGTGGTGGCATGGTGTAGCTGGCCTACTGGGGTCGATTGTCGGCAGTCATATCGGTTCGCATATCGCCCTCAAAAAAGGTGACAAGTTCGTTAAGTTTATGCTGGCTGCCGTGATGGTTACCTCCGGTATCGCGCTGCTCCTGTAGCTATGGTGCTACAGCAATTTCTGCTATGCTGAAGAAAAGCTAAAAGGATAAGCAAGAATGGCCAAAGGCACCGAGAGGGACGAGCAAGCTCCTGTAGAAGATACACAGGAAGTAGTTAAAGATACACCAGATAAGGAGCCTACCACGGCGCCCGAACTACCAGAGGAGGACGCTGTAACCATAGATGACGTTGCACCCGACGCATCTGATGATAGCACGCCTGCCGAGCCGCAGGCCAAGCAATCCGAGCCGCCCCAAAGGTGGCCCCGGCCCACCGAAGCGCCCGCAGCCAAGCAATCTGCATTCAAGCGTTTTGGACACTGGGTAGCGACCCATAAGAAACTGAGCATCCCGCTGGTCGTCATGCTACTCCTGGGCGTGCTTGCTGCCATCCCCGCCACCCGTTATGCGCTGGCTGGCACTGTGCTTAAGCAAGACTTTACCCTCAAGGTTGTCGATGCCGACACTAAAAAGCCGGTTTCCAGCGCCAAGGTATCCTTGGGTGGCAAGAACGTTACGACTGACGCCAAAGGCGTCGCTACATTTAACGTGGCGGTCGGTTCAAAAACAGCCACCGTTTCCAAAAAGTACTTCAAAGATAGTGAACTGGCTGTCACAGTGCCCATCCTCAAGCAAAAAGATGTGCCAATCGTCGCCCTCAAGGCCACCGGCCGTCAAGTCCCGCTGGTTGTTATTAACAAGATTACCCAAAGGCCCCTGGCGAATGTGATGATAAAGTCCGGTGAAGCCGAAGCCAAAACCGACAAGGCTGGCAAGGCCGTGCTGGTCATTCCCGCCGGGCAGCAAGCACTTGACGTTACGTTTAGTGCCGACGGCTATAACGAGCTGCGGCAATCGCTGAAGGTGACTGGTGAAAACACGGCAGCTTTAGTGCCAGAGGGCAAGCTGTTCTTCCTGTCAAACCAAAGCGGCACGCTTGATGTGGTGAGCACTAATCTCGATGGCAGCAGCCGCCAGGTCATCGTTACCGGAACCGGCAAAGAAGACCGCAACAACACACTATTATATCCTTCGAGAGACTCAAAGTATCTTGCACTTATTGCACGCAGAGATTCTGAGAAGCCAAAGGTGTATCTGATCGACACTGCCAAGAGCCAGCTGGTTACCATGGATGAGGGCGATGCCGGTTTCCAGGCAATAGGCTGGAGTGGTCACCGGTTTGTATATAAGGTTGAACGCAACAGCAAGAAGTATTGGGAGGCAGGCAAATTTGCCCTCAAGAGCTTCGATGCTCCATCAAAGAAGCTTGCTACACTCGACGAAACCAAGGGCGAGGGCACACAGAACGATTACAAGAATGAGTCTATGGACTGGGTGACTATTGTCGATGATGAAGTAGTATTCGTTAAAAACTGGTCTGGCGGATGGACATCTGGCTACGCCGGTAAGCAAAATGCCGTCTATAGCGTGCAGCCCGATGGCAAGGCCAAGCGTACCGTGAAAGCCTATGAGGTCACCGAGGGCGGCAACTATGCCTCATTGGAAATCCGTACGTACACCTCACGCAGTATGTATATACTGCGTAATGTAAGCGACAAGGGTGTAGTCGAGGAATACAAGAATGGCCAGGTGAAGCCTGTCAGTATGAGCCGTGATGATTTTTACAATCGTCCCGCCCTCGCCTATCACCCATCCATTGATGGATCACGAACGTTCTGGCATGATGACCGCGATGGTAGCAAAGTACTTTTTGTGGGTAATGAAAACGGTGAAGATAAAAAAGAAATAGCCAGCCTGGATGGCGAGTATGCAGCCTATGGCTGGTTCAACGACCAATACCTCCTTGTTTCCTATAAGAGCAAAACACTCTACATACTGCCGGTAGGCGGTGTCAAATCCGCTGCCCAGCTCGTAAAGGTAACTGACTACTATCCCGTCCCGACTTACGGGGGTCATGGCTACTAGTACTATCCGCATCTGTTACACTGGATTGTAACGCTTATGGCTACAAAGAAGATTGCAGTATCCGACCAGACAGCAGCAAAAGTGGTGCCTTCCGCACCACCGCTGCCTGCCGCTATAGCCAAGAAATATGGCTTGCATGAGCATGTCGCTCCCGATGCTCCGCCATCACCTGTGCGCTCCGCTAGTGATGCGGTATTGGAAGACGTGCAGACTGACATGGCTATCGAGGATATCCAGGCCCAAGAGAGTGATGCTGTACTTGCCGCTGAGGATGCCGCGCAACGACCACCGGTCACGCTACCTAAAAAAGGATTCTGGCATCGTATAGGGCGCTTTTTTGCCGCCTGGTGGCATAACAAATGGGCTCGCTACACGACGATTGCTGTCTTGCTGCTGGGTATGGCCGCCGGTACGGCCATACCTACCTCACGTTATTTTGTTCTCAATACCGCCGGGGTACGTAGCTCGGCATCGGTCATCGTTATGGACAATGCTACCAGTCTGCCCCTCAAGAACGTCAAAGTGACGCTCAATGGTCGCCAGGCCATGACCGACGTGCGGGGCATCGCCCGTTTCAATAACCTGGAATTAGGCCCCACCGAATTGCGTATCAAGCGCGTCGCATTTGCGCCCTACGATCTCGCTGTGACGATTGGCTGGGGCAGCAATCCCCTCGGCACGTATAAGCTGCAAGCTACCGGTGTCCAGTATGTGGTGCAGGTGACCGATTATTTGTCAGGTAAGCCGGTACCTAATGTCGAAGCGAGCAGTGATGAGGCTCAGGCTATTAGTGATAAGAATGGAAAAGTAACGCTCACCGTCGAAGACACCGAAGCCGTTACGCTGCCTGTTACGATTAGCGGCAAGGAATACCGCAGCGAATCACTCGTGCTGGATGCTGAGGACGAGGAACCCGCCAAGGTAGCGCTCGTGCCAGCCCAAAAACACGTCTACATAAACAAGCAAAGCGGTAAGCCAGATGTACATGCCGTGGATATCGATGGCAAAAACACCAAGCTGTTGCTGCCCGGCACTGGCCTGGAGACCAGTAACATCAGCTTGGCTACCAGTGCGAATGGTGAGCAGGCCGCCCTGGTGTCGACTCGTGACAACGTGCGTGATAAAGATGGTTTTTTGATGACCTCGCTGACACTGATCGATGTAGGCAGTGGCAGTACGGTACATGTCGACCATGGTGCACAGATTCAACTGGTGGGCTGGATGGGTAAGCGGCTGATTTATCGTATAGCTATGCCCGGGGCTAGCGCGGCCAATGCCCAGCGGTACCGCCTGATTGCCTATAATTATGAAACGAATGCTAAACTCCAGCTGACGAGCGCAAACCTGTTTACCGTATCACAAGCTACTCGTGATTATGTGTACTACGCCGCTTCTAGTAATGACCCCAAGGCGCAACCAGGTCTGTTCCGCATTAAGCCTGACGGCTCAGGCAAGCAGCGGGTGTTCGATAAGGAGGTCTGGACGGCGGTGCGTACAGCGTATGACATCATCGCTCTACAAACGCCGGATACGTGGTATTCCTACACCTTAAGCGTAGCTACTGCCAGCGAGGCCGCCGCGCCAGCCTTGCTCACTACGCAGGCATATGTGAATGATTCCCAAGATGAACGCAGCGTGCTGCTTGGCAAACAGGGCGACAGGAACGCTTTGCTGCTGTACGACATCAATCGTAACAAGACAACCACGCTCACTACCCAGGATGGCCTGGGGCAGCCGGTACACTGGGCAGGAGACAAGGCCATCATTTACCGCGTTGCGAACGGTGGCGAAACTGCTGATTACGCTATCAGCCCGCAAGGTGGTTCACCTCGCAAGATTGCAGATGTCACCGTAAGCTACGGCATCGCCGCCGAGTAGCCGCTGTGCTACAGTACACTATGCATGACTGAAGATATTCATAGCTTCCAGGAAACGGTTTGGGAGTATTACCGCCAGCACGGCCGGCATGATCTCCCCTGGCGTACCCTCGAATCAGACGGTACAGTCGACCCCTACAAAGTCCTTGTCTCAGAGCTGATGCTCCAGCAGACACAGGTGCCGCGCGTCTTGCCTAAATTCCGGGAGTTCCTTGAGCGCTTTCCAACGGTCGCCGCACTAGCCAGTGTTCCGCTGAGCGAGGTACTCAAGGCCTGGAGTGGCTTGGGCTATAACCGGCGGGCTAAGTTTCTGTGGCAGACAGCCCAAGCGGTCGTACGGCAGTATAACGGTGTCTTGCCCCGCACCTTGCCGGAGTTGGTAGCGTTGCCGGGCATTGGGCCAAACACGGCCGGGGCAATCCTGGCGTATGCCTTCAACCAGCCCATCGCCTATATTGAAACGAACATCCGCACGGTGTTTATCTATCATTTCTTTCCAGATCAGGAGGCAGTAGCCGACCGCGACCTGGTGCCTTTTATCGAGGCGGCACTACCCCGGGACGAGGCGCGGGATTGGTATTGGGCGCTCATGGATTATGGGAGCCACCTCAAACAGACAGTAGGGAATGTGGCACGCTCCAGCGCGAGCTATAGCAGGCAATCAGCTTTCCATGGTTCGCGTCGTCAGATACGCGGCCAGGTACTGAAACTGTTAGCAGTGCAGCCACAGGCACTGACGACCATTACGGCGGCCATACCGGATGAGCGCTTGCCGGGTGTGCTGCAAGACCTGACTGACGAGGGGTTTATACAGTCTTCTGACGGCTTGCTACACCTGGCATCGTGATACAATTGCGAGTACATACCAAGGGTGATAGAGGGGATACACTATGACATTTGATGAGTACCAGCAGCAGGCTTTAACGACAATGGTCCGCCACAAGGATCCGCTCATGAACAAGACGGTACTGGCTATGGGTGTTGCAGGTGAGGCGGGTGAGGTGATTGAAAAGTGGAAGAAGCTGGTGGGCTACTGGGACGGTGACATCACCGATGAGTTTCGCCAGGAGATGGGCAAGGAGCTGGCCGATGTAGTCTGGTATATTGCCACCCTATCCCACGAACTTGGCCTATCGTTCGATGAGATTATGCAGCAGAACGTCGAAAAGTTGCGGAGCCGCCAAGAGCGTGGTGCTATCAAAGGCGCCGGCGACAACCGTTAAACAGATTGCAAATACTGTTAAAAAGTTGTATTATTAATCACGCTATAATAATACGTAAGAGGGCCATGTTCATGGCGCCTTTAAGGTATTGGCTTTTCAACTATGGTTAATTACAACAGCTGGTCAGAAAAAAACGACAAAGACAGCGATGACGCTGATGTACCAGCATATACAGGTGCAGCGTACCGGCCTGTTGAGGCGCCGGCACCTGCTGCCGTAGAGCAGGAGCAGCAAGGGGTTATCTTTAGTCGTCGAGTGCCGCTGCATGAGCTGATTGAAGCGCAGCGGGTAGAGGCTGATGACACTGCGGAATCGAATGACAGTGACGACGAGCAGCCAAGCGCCGTGCCACCTCGTGCGTACGCACCAGCCCCTGTCGAAGCTGTAGCCACTGAAGCACACGAACAGGCCGTAGACAGCGACGAGGCTGACGATGATGAGGATGTTGTGTCACCACTGTCGGTTACACCCAGGCCACCGACTATCCGGGCGACTGCATCGGTGCCTCCGTCTTCGCGGATTGATGCCGCTCCACGGCCGCAGCCGGTACCAACTGCAGAAGCACCAGCTGCACCCCACATCGAGCATGAACCATCGGCCTTTGAGCCGGTCGCCATGCCGGAATACGAAGAGGCCGCCCACGAACGAGCTATGGGCGAGCTCTTGCCGCCTCCAGGCCCCCAGGCCCGCAATTATGACACCCAGCCTATGACCTACGAAGAGGCTATGGCTGCCCTGACGGCTCCGGAAAACGAGGATACACTCACTGCCGCTCCGCAGCCGCTGCGCCCCTTCCGCGCGACTGCAGCAGTAGCGCCACCAAGCCCCGCGTTAGCACCGGTTGAAGCACTTACTCATGATACAGAGCCAGCTGCAACGGTAGCGCCAGTCGCCAGTGAACACCTTATATTCGGTAACAACCAGCGTGAGTATGGCGGTACCATGGCCTATAGCGCCGGTCTGAATGAAGAACGACCGAAAGCCGCCGAGGAAGCACCCGGTGAACGCCGTAACCGCCGCCTGGTCGGGCTGGCCTTCGCCGCTGTCGGCTTGGAGTACTTTGCTCGCCGCCGTGATGTGCGTCGGTCTGAAAGCCGCATGAACAAACAGGCTGAAGATAATCATCGGGCAAATGAGCGCGGCCAAGCGTTCCTGCAGCGTCAACAGCAGGAATTTGCCGCTGAACAGCAGCGACAGGGTGAGACACTCCAACAGCTACGCACCCAGGGTACCGCTCAGGAGCAGATGACCGCCATGCCGCTGACCTATGCAGAGCAGCAGCCTGCCATCGTGCCACAGCCTATCGAGGCAGTGCGTCCGCCAGCCGCTGAACAACGGCCATTGCCACCCATCATGGTTGCACCAGAGGCCCGCCCGGCAACCCCTGAAACACCACTTATTATGCTGCAACAACAGGAAGCTGCCTTGCAGGAAGAACAGCCTAAGCTGCGTGAAGCGGGCGATGCGTGGCGCCACTACATGGTTGACGAGCACAACCGCGAGGTTGCGACGGCTCGTACCTATGGCGAGGCATACCACCAGGAGCGTGCGCAGGAAATTATCCGTGACCGTACGGCTGACGACGACGATACGACCAGTACGACAAGCAGTGCTTCCGCTGCCAGTGCGCCAGCGGGTGCGGGTTCAGGTGCTCCTTCGTTTGTACCAAGCGGTTCCTATGCCAGCAATAATGCAGGCGGTGGCACCACCGTTCCAGGTTTGCCAAGCGGTATGACTACTCCCAGCCTGCCACAGGGCAAGGCCACGCATGTCGATCCGCAACATCAGCTGGAGGCGCAAAACCCCAAGAAAGAGGGCATTGCTTCAAACGTTACCAACCCATGGTTTTGGCTGATGCTGAGTCTTATCGTAGCTGCCTTCTTTGCTGCAGCCCTTATCTAGCCCTGCTATTTCTTTTCGGTAAAGTTCTGACGGAGCCATTCGTCCAGACTGCCACCACCGCCGGCAGTAATGCAGAGCACGACGTCGCCATTCTCGAGGTGATTGTCCAGGGCGGTTGCCAGCTGGTTGTCTAAGGCCACTGGTACGGTCCGTTGCTGGATTTCAGGCGTCATAAGGTTCCGGAGGTCTTGTGGCGACCAGAGCGGGAGGTCGGGGTCTTCCCGGGCCAAGTAGCTCGGTACGATGTACAGGCGCTGCACGTCGGCGAATAAGTCGCGCAACTCCTCCTGAATAAAGTGCTGGCGGGTATTGTGTAGTCCTTCATACACAACGACCAGATTTTTGCTGCTGGCTACTTCACGGCCTATCTGGAGCGCACCGCGGATTTTTGGCGGCGTATGCGCGTAGTCGCTGTACAGGTTGGGGATGATTTGCTCAAAGCGCCGTCCCACGCCAGGGAAGGCGTTCAGATGCCCTATGAGCGTTTCCATATCAATGTCAGTCAGGCTGTGGATGGCACGAGCCACAATCCAGGCGTCTTGCCGGTTAACGAGGCCTGGCAGCCGGACTTGGGCGTCAATATCAGGGTTGTCCTTGGATATGACCATTTGCCTCTTGGCTACCTGTAGTTTCAGGCGCTCAGCGTCGTCTTGCCACAAAATAGCCGCTTCGCTTTGCTCCAGGAACTCGTGAAATGCCTGGTTGTAGGATTCGAGGGTCGGGTAGATGTCGGGGTGATCGTAGTCAATGCCGGTAATAATTGCCATGCGCGGCTCAAAGCTCAGGAAATTGCGGTCAAATTCGTCGGCCTCATACACAAAGTAGGTGCTTTCGGGGTTATATTCTCCCATGTCTCCAAAGCTCATTTTAGCGCCTACCGAATAGCTAATAGGCAAGCCTAACTGCTTAAACAGCCAAATGGTCATGGCCGTCGTGGTTGTTTTGCCGTGGGTGCCGGCAATGGCAATCATCTGTAATTTTTGCTGTCCTAAAAAGTGGTTCAGGAACTCATCACGCTTGCTGGTGCGGATAGCGTTTTCGGCACAAAAACGTAGCTCAGGTGCATCGGGCTGCTCCATAGGCAGGGCAGAGGTGTACACGAACCAGTCAATTGCCTGTTCCTGATGGGTCTGGGCAATTTGTTCGTAGGATTGGCCGATGTGAATATCGGTGACGCCCTGCTTCCGCAGATACTGGATATACTGCGATTCCTGCTTGTCCGAACCGGACACCTGAAAACCGGCTTTATGGGCGATAAGCGCAAGCGGGCCGATGGCTGTACCACC
>DASPHS010000133.1:0-2717 GCA_035629475.1 Saccharimonadales bacterium (SeqCode) | reverse complement strand
CAGCAGTACTATCCACGGCAAATGGGTCAGCACACTAATAATGCCGAGCCATATAAGTGCTGGCTTATCCCCTGTTTTTAACTGTTTGTTAGCCATGGATGCTGCTGATGACCTCGATTGCCTTGCGGCTTTCTTTCATTTGGCTTGGTAGGTTCTGCTCAATGAGCTGCTTAAAGTGTGCCCTATCGGCGAGTAATAAGTCTACCCTTTCACGTAGGCTTTCTGCTGTGACGTCACGAATATCAATCGTTAACGGCTCCAATTTGAGTCCGCGCATGATGCCTTTGGTCTTGTGCTCGTATTCGATAGCGACCACCGGTACGTGGCTAATCAGTGAAAATATATTGGAATGCATACGAGTGCCGATGAATATGTCCATGCTGCCGCAGACACCAATTACCTCAAAGGGGTGGAGGTCGGCATCAATGAGTGTGAAGTACTGCTTGTTCTTGACGTACTGCTGTACTCGCTCAGCTATGAGCCGGTCGTCGTCGCCGAAGTTCTCGGCAATGACCTGCGGAATATAAAAGGCCTCAGCATTATGCTTCTCAATCAAGTAATCGATGGTGGTTGCCACAGCCTGGACGTAAGCATCCAGGTCGGCCTCGTCTTTGAACCACTTGCGTACCGTCAACCCCACGTGTAATCGGCCTTCGCGTAGTTGCACTGCACGCTCAGGAAAGGTTCCGTTGCCACCCAACAGCAGTGCTGGGTCGGCAGTCATGACGATTGGCGTGGCGAGGTTCAGTGTTTTGAGATATGCCATGCTGACATCTTCCCGCGGTTCAATCAGGTCAACCTTGTTGAGGGCTCGCCGTAATATCCACTGCTGCAGCTTGCCATGCACCGGACCAATTGACTGGGAATACAGGTATACCTTTTTACCGAGTGTCTTGGCGGCAAGGAAGTTGAGACAGGTGACGCTGAGCAGGATAGTGTCCTGAGCAGTGCCTTTAGCAGTGCGTAAGTAGCCGCCCCCACAGGCGATCACCAAATCAGCTTGTTCGTTTTCCCGCACGAACTCCCGCAGTGCTGCAGATAATAACCACGTGAACTTCTTGCCGAATAGCCGGTATGCAGCCAGGTACAGCTGCAGCGTTGACCATTCTTTGAGCAGGTGGAACAGGCGGGCTACAAATGACCTGTCGCGCACAGACGACAGCATAATCCACAATAAGGTGCCGGTGATGGGTGCGCCATACTTATCTTTGTCATTGGTGAGGTCGGTGGTCTGAATCATGATGTCAGCATCGGTAAAGACCCGGCGGACTTCTTGCAGAAGGGAGATGACAATGGCGGCATCGCCTTTGTTTTTATAGCTGTACACATTGCTAATCAGTACGCGCATGGGTGGTTTCTCCTGTTTTCAGTAATGAAAGTAGTTGTTGGTAGATGGTACGTGGTTCGAACTGGGCGGATGGCTGACTGGGTGGGATGTCGGCGGGTGTATCGTATCGCTGGAGTGCTCGCGCCAGTTGATCTACCAGAGCGTCAAAGCCGGTGGCGATGTGCCCTCCTTCATACGCCTCCAGGATGTCAGCTGGCCCTGGTATGTCATAGGCAAACAGCTGGAGGCCAAAGGCTTGGGGCTCTATGAGCGTATAAGGATATCCCTCCCATTTGCTGGTGCTTACCAAGAACTGGTGTTTTTGGTAGACACTGGCAATCGACGCTTGGTCGATATGTCCGAAGTATCGTACGTTGGATGCATGGTTGGCCAGGTTCTCAACGTCGCTACGCAGGTCACCATCACCAAATATATCCCATATTACTTTGGTGCCGGTTCCTTCTAGTCTGGCATTCACGGCGGGGATAAGCCGTACGAGGTCGGCTACTCCTTTTTGTTCGGTCAGGCGCCCGATCCACATGACGTATAGATGATTGGTATCTGTTGAAAGGGTATAAGGATGCGCAGTTGCCTTTTGCCTGAAGGCTGCAATATCAAAGGGGTTATAGATGCGCGCCACTTCCCGTTTGGGAAACAGTTGCTTGTACAGGGCGGCATCATGGCCGTTCAGGGCATGGAATTTGCTGACACCACCCGCCAGGAACTTGTAGGGCCACCCGGCATACAGCACATTGTGTAACTTGGCGGTAAGGGAGGTGGCCACTGGGTAGTGTAGCGCGGTGTGACCTCCAAAGATAACCGGTGGAATGGATTTGTAACCCACCAGCACTTTAAATACAAAACCCTCGAGCAGCTCATTCTTGCTGTATACCACATCGTACTGTTGCAGCCGTTGGCGCAAGTCGGCAATGCTGGTGGCCTTGTAATAAGTGGCATTTCCTAATTGCTGGCGGATGTCAGCAATGTCCTCCTTGTAGCTGAGTTTCGGGTCAATCCGCTTCATGTAAAACAGGCTCAGGCTTTTGACTATCCTGTCGGTGTGTTTATTGTCCATGGTTATAACATCAGCCTGTACGCCGGGTAGCCGGCTCATATTGGCGGCGGTTTCGATGAGGTACTTCTCCAGTCCGCCACCGTACTCCAGGACAGTTGTCATGTAAAATGCTATTTTCATGTACTGCCCTTCTGGCGGCGCGGCAAGTAGTAGCCGAACGCGCCGGCTGCGTACTCACAGGTTTTCATAAACAGCACGCCTGCCCCCAGGAGTGGGTTGCGGAATAGCTTGCCGGGTTTGGAAAAGAACAGTTTGTAGCGGTTCAAGGGCCCTTCTTTGGCGGTAAGATTTGAACCAACGTCATTTTTTTGCAGG
>DASPHS010000132.1:0-25214 GCA_035629475.1 Saccharimonadales bacterium (SeqCode) | reverse complement strand
TGGCGAAGTCGGACTGAGCGGCGAAGTCCGCCATGTACCCCATATGGAGAAGCGCATAGCCGAAGCTAAAAAGCTCGGTTTCGAGGCCGCCATCGGCCCGATACAGAAATCAGGTAAAAAACTGACCTTTCTGAGTGGCGTCAGCGACGTCCGAAGCGCACTCAACCAATTTTTAGAGAAGGATATGTAACATCTCAATGCTCGATATTTTGCAACTTATTGTACTCATCTTCATCGCCTGGTTCCTGGTCAGTCAAAAACCCGGCGTACTGAAGGGGCTATTCAGCCGGCAGCGCAAGCTCATTCTTGATAGCTGCGCTTTGATTGACGGCCGCATCGTGGAGATCGTCAACACTCGCTTTATTGCCGATGAGCTAATCATACCGCAGTTCATCTTGAGTGAGTTACAGCTACTGGCTGACGGAAACGACTCCCACAAGCGTGAGCGTGCCCGCTTCGGCCTGGACATTGCCCACCAGCTGCAAGACAGCGCTCCCGGCACCGTCGTTATCGACCGTACCGTCTATACCCAGGCTATGGTGACTGACGACAAGCTGGTATTGCTCGCCAAGAAGCTCAATGCCCACCTGTACACTACCGATTACAACCTGGGCAAGGTGGCAGCTGTTGAGGGTATCCACGTACTCAACGTGAATGAGCTGGCTCAGAGCTTGCGCCCTATAGCGCTGCCTGGCGAAACGCTTAACATCAAAATTATTCAAAAGGGCAGCAACCGTGACCAGGGCGTAGGCTACCTGGACGATGGCACTATGATCGTCGTTGATGGCGCCGCCCGGCACGTAGGGAAAGTAATGCCCGTAACCGTTATGCGCATGCACCAAACGGTGGCCGGCAAGATGGTCTTCGGCCAGGTGCGTGAACACGTGGAAGTCCCCCAGAAGCCAGCAGCACCTGCTCAGGCCGCGCCCGAGAAGCCGGCAGCACCTGCGCCGGTAACATCTCGTCTCAAGCTCCACAATCGCCTACAGCGCTTCACAGCTAAGCGTCGCCGGCCCATCGTCTAGCAGTATCGGTGCCTCTCAAAAAGCCTCCCCCCAAGGAGGCTTTTATTATTGCCACAGAACCGTCTATCGATTGGATCCCTGGACAGGTCAGAGGCGACAGATGTGGGGGAATAAAAATACACTCCTTGCTAGGGAGTGTATTTTCTGGTTAGGACTTAGTCGAAGATTGACGGTCGTCCGCGGCGCGGGCCATTGCCGTTGCCTGGTTCAGGGCCACGGTTGTCAGGGACTCCCCGATGCTACAGTGGTTACCGTAGCGCTCTCGGCAGCATCGTAAAGGACACTGTCGGTTACTTGGGCTTCGACCGTTATGGTGCCGGTCTCGGTGGGGGTGTAGGCAAAGCTAACGGTGCTTGGTGAGCCGCTCACACCCTGTGATGCAACCTTGGCGCCATTGACCATCAGGTTAACAGTACCAGGGAACTGGCCGCCGCTTAACGGGTGCGTACCCTGCGTGACAGTCACCGTAAAGTTACAGGTAAAGCTACAGGTATCAGGCGCAACCAGTGTCAGCTCGGGCCGAGCGTCGTCACACTTGTGCACATCGTCTTGCTCGTTGGTGTTGGCGCTACTCTTGGTTCCCATGAAGATGTCAGCCGAGAAGATGTTGGCGTTACTGTTACCAGAACTTTGCTTGGCAAGTTCAGGCGTACAAGAAGTGGCCAGCTTGTTCGATACTTTGTCGATGGTCTGTGAACCGCCGCCACCCTTGGGCTGCTGATACCAGGAAGGGAAGATATCCTGGTTCGGGCTTGGAACCTTTTCGGCTTGGCTCGATATCTTGCCACGGATAACATAGGCATCCATCTTCTTGATACCACTCGGTGCGGTCCAGGTCTCGCCCTTCAAGTCTTTGTGCGCACCCTGCATCCAGCCCTGGAGTATCGGCTGGGTCATGCTTTCCATAGAACCAGTCATCTCTACGTTGCCGGTGTGGTGACCTGCCCATACGCCTGCAGCGTAGCGGGGAGACATACTCATCATCCAGGCATCCTTGGAGTCGTTCGTTGTACCGGTTTTGATGCCGAAGTGCCAGCCATTAAAGCGGTGGAACTTTCGGTCGGCGCGTAGGTAACTGGCGTCTGGGTCAGCCAGGATGTCATCAACAATGTATGCCGCGTCAGGCTTGATGATCTGCTTACTCTTGGGTTGCTTCCATTCGTTAATGGTTTTGCCCTGGGCATCCTGAATTTTCAGGATGTATGTCTGGGGTACATAGGCACCCAGGCGGGATAGCGTGGCGTAGCCGTTCACGTGCTCATCGAGGCGCAGGTAAGCACCGTCACCGATAGCCGATGAGGCGTAACACTGGGTTTCCTTGGTGCGGGCTGCGTCAGCATAACACTTGTAGCCACTCTTCAAGCCCATAGCTTCGGCAGTACTAATAGTCTTGTTCACTGATGCAGTCGTGTTGTTAGGAACGGCTGACAACATGGCCTTTACGGCTGGGACGTTACGGGAGCCGCCCAGGGCATACCGGATGGTGACCGGGCCAGGGAAGCGCTTGTCGTAGTCGTGCAGACAGTTGCCGCCATTTTCGCCCTTGGCGTCGGGCGTACGCTTGTCGGTACATGGATAGCCGGGCAGTGCGGCTTGCGTGTCGTATAGTACCGAGCCAGCGCCGGTATTAGTCGTCTCGTTAATCATGACGGCATAGTCGTAGGGCTTAATACTTGAACCGGGAGGAAGCTCTTCCTGGGCAAAGTTCACCTGACCGTATTCATCATTGTTAAAGTCAGGGCCACCAACAAGTGCGACCATCTGGGCCGTCTTGACGTCAATGGCCGCAAAGGCCGCCGTATCGCCCTTCTGGCGGGTAATCTGGCGTATGCCCTTGGTGACTTGCTCTTCAGCCAGTGTCTGGAGCTTCATGTCGACAGTAGTCGTAACTTTCCAACCACCACGCTGGACAGTCTTGTCCCCATATTTGTCTTCCAGTTCACCTTTGGCGGCAAGTACGAAGTATGGCGCCTTGATGTTGCTGTACTTAGGCTGTATCGGCTTGATGCTGGCAATAATGTCTACAGCTTTAGCCTGGTCAGCTTCTTCTTTCGTGATCATTTTCTGCTTGTACATCTGGTCAATAATGTAGCGTTGACGCCCCACCATATCTTCAGGAGTGTAGTAGGCACCGGTCGGCGCATAGGTGGAAGGCGACTTCGGCAAGGCCGCGAGCATGGCCGCTTCGGCCAACGTCAGGTCTTTGGCACTTTTACCAAAGTAGTCCTGAGAGGCACTTTCTACCCCGTACTGCACATTACCGTAAGGCGCAATGTTGAGGTACCCATTCAAGATGTCTTCCTTGGAGTATTCACGCTCCAATTCAACGGCCAGGATTAACTCTTTGAACTTACGGGTAATGCTCCGGTCTTCGGTCCAGTTTTGGTTCAGCTTTACTAACTGCTGAGTAATCGTTGAACCACCCTCTACCGTACCGCTGGAGTTCGTGAAGTTGTGCACCGCGGCACGGGTAATACCCTGGACGTCGAAGGCGCCATGCTTATAGAAGTTCTTGTCTTCGATGGCAATAGTGGCGTCCTTTACGTACTTGGATATTTCATCACCAGCTACGGGCATGCGCTTTACCGCGTCATAGTCCTGCCAGAGCACCGTTTGGCCGTCACGGGCGTAGTACGTAATGCTACCGCCCAGCTCATCGCCAGAAATATCCTTAATGTTCGGTAGGTCTTTGCGGAAGTACGCGAATACGCCCACTAACAGCAAAAAGCCGACCACGATACCGATACCGGTAATTTTGAGGGCCATGATGCCGCCCTCGCGGCTGAACCAGTATTTGGCGAGTCGCTTAGGGTGCATCTGATACAAAATCCGCTTGAAACGGTTCTTGGGCAGTGTACTCAAATAGGCCGCGCGCTTGCGGGCCTTTGCTTCCTGGCTGGCTTTCATCCGTTCGCCCAGGCTACGATTTAATTTGATGGTATTGCCGCTTTTTGTCGTAAAAACATTTTTACCAGGGCGGCGGCGTCCCGGAGTTTTATGTGCATCCATCCTTATACCTTATTGCTCCCACGGCTAAGTTATCTGCCGTTCATTATAGCAAATCGCACCAGGAAGCACGCAAATCATTAGCAAAATTGCAGTAAATATCCAGGTCGTTCCTCGAGTAAGGTATAATTATCTGCAAGTATGAACATAGTGGACCCCATTCGACACCAGTATCTATATAAAAGCTAGCCAGATCTTTTATATATTTTATTGATGCAAGGAGATGTAGCATGTCGGATATGACATTATCAGAAGAATTACAGTGGCGAGGATTTGTAAACCAGACGACGTTTAAGAACATCGAGGCCATCGATGGCGACCCGATCAGTTTTTACTTCGGTGTCGACCCAAGCGCACCCTCAATGACCATCGGCAATCTGGCCGCAGCCATGATGGTGCGCCACTTTATCGACCACGGCCACAAGGCAGTACTGCTGCTTGGAGGCGCAACCGGGCTTATCGGTGACCCCGATGGTAAAGCCGAGGAGCGCACCCTCAAGACCGCTGAAGAAGTTGCAGCCAATAATGCAGGCATCGCAGCCCAGTACCGGCATATTTTTGCCGGTAAAGACTTTACCATTGTTGACAACTACGACTGGTTTAAGGGCATGAACTACCTGGAGTTCCTGCGTGATGTCGGCAAGCACGTACCGATGCGCCAGATGCTGGGCCGCGATTTTGTGCAAAGCCGCCTCGGTGAAGAAGGCGCGGGCATCAGCTACGCCGAGTTCAGCTACGTGCTTATTCAGGGCTACGATTTCCTGCACCTTAACCGTGAATACGGTGTAACCCTCCAAGTCTGCGGCTCTGACCAATGGGGTAACAGTATTGCAGGCGTGGACCTCATCCGCCGCATCACCGGCAACGAAGCCCATGTGTGGTCTACGCCACTTGTCATTAATAAAGCGACCGGTAAAAAGTTCGGCAAGTCCGAAGACGGCGCAGTATGGCTTGACCCTGCCATGACATCACCAACGCAGTTCTACCAGTTCTGGATTAACAGCGATGATGAAGGTGTTGAAGAATACATGAAAATCTACACCCTCCTCAACAAGCCCGAACTGGATGCCATCATGGCACAGCACCGCGAGAGCCCCCGCGACCGCTTTGCCCAAAAACGGCTCGCCCAAGAAGCGACCACGTTGGTGCACGGCGAGGAACAGATGCGCATTGCCGAAGCAGTTACCGAATACCTGACCGGCCGCACCGCCATCGGTGAAGCAAACGGCGAGGTACTCGCAGCCATCCGGCGTGAGATACCCAGCGTATCAGCGAAGGCCGGTGATGACTTACTCGAAGTAATTACTGCAACCCAGCTTGCGCCATCAAAGAGTGAAGCCCGTCGCTTACTGCAAGGTAACGCTATTGCCCTAAACGGTGTAAAAACATCCAAAGAGCTACTTGAAAATGCCGATTTTCAGCAAGGCAAAATCCTCCTCCGCAAAGGCAAGGCCTTCAAGGATTCGGCGTTGATTGAGCTAGCCTAATGCTATACTTATAAGCAACTATGAAACAAGAACCCGTTAACAAACCTGCGAAAACAAAAAAACGCGCCGACCAGTATAACGACCCCAGCCACAACTATCTCCGTTACTGGGATGGACGTGATTACGAGCACGCTGCCGAAGAGATGGCGATTCGTCGTCTGCTCGAAGGAAAGCATTTCAAAACCGCTGTCGATGTTGGTGGTGGCTTTGGACGACTCTGTATCTTTCTTGAGCAGTATGCCGATAAAGTCACCTTGGCTGAGCCAAGCCAGCAACAGCTGGATATTGCTGCCAAGTACCTGAAAGACCACCCTGAAATTGAGCGCAAACTGCTGCAAGCCGATGACCTGAAGTTTCCTGATGGCAGCATCGAACTACTGACCATGATTCGTGTGATGCACCATCTGCCTGATCCGAGTCAGGAGTTTGCCGAAATAGCCCGCGTGCTGTCCACGGAAGGCTATGCAGTCATTGAGGTGGCCAACTATTCTCATGCCCGTAACCGTATCAAACACATTGTGAAGGGCAAGAAAATGCCTACCGACCCTGTTGATATTCGCTCTGCCGCCAAACGGACCGAGGACGAGATTGCCTTTGTAAACCACAATCCAGAAACAGTTATCAAGCAGCTGTCACACGCCGGCCTCAAGGTCGACCGTATCCTATCGGTCTCCAACCTGCGCAGCCAAGGCCTCAAGAAGATCATGCCCAAAAACCTGATGCTCGCCATCGAAGGCATCTTGCAGCCCACGCTCGCCGGCAGCTACTTTGGCCCTAGTGTCTTCTTTTTAGTCAAAAAGGGCAAGTAGGCAGCCCTACTGCCACCGTAACTACGCTATACTAAGGGTATGACGTGGGATAGTTCTCTGACCGCCATTAAAGGCGTTGGTGACGCCGTCGCTGAAAAGCTGGCCGGCATGGGCCTGCATACCATTGGCGACCTGATAGAGAACTATCCCCGGCGCTACAATGACTTCTCAACCATACTGCCGCTCCATCAGCTAAAACCAGGCGTTGTAACTATTCAGGCTGTCATAAAGCAGGTTCGCGGGCGATATGTCCGGCGCGGGATGCACATCACCGAGGCCGTAGCCAGTGACGAAACCGATAGTGTCCGGTTGATTTGGTTTAATCAGCCGTACCGCGAGCGGGCGATTAAGCCCAATCAACCCTACTTTATCTCTGGTACTTACGAGCTAAGCCATAACCGTTTTGCCATTATGAATCCCAGCATGGAACTGGCCAGTGACTTTCCCGTTAACACGGCGCGCATTGTGCCGGTTTACCGTGAGACCAAAGGCATGACCAGTGTGCAGCTGCGCAAGATGCTACGTGAAGTCCTACCACTGATACGCGCACAGCCAGAAACACTACCGACATGGCTGCTGGAAGGGGAAGACCTAATGCCCTTGTCATCCGCCCTAGAGACGATGCACTTTCCAGAGAGTAATGACGCCCTGGAAGCAGCTCGGCGGCGCTTGGGCTTCGAGGAAGTCTTTGAGCTCAGTCTGGCCAGCCTGTTGAATAAGTACGAACTCATGCAGGATGTGTCGCTGGCTATACCGTTCGACGACAAACTCGCCAAAGACTTTGTGGGCAAATTGCCGTTCAAACTGACTGATGCCCAGCGTAAAGTGGTTTGGAAAATATATCAGGATATGCAAAAAACGCAGCCCATGAACCGCCTGGTCGAAGGGGACGTGGGGTCGGGCAAAACTGTCGTAGCCACCATGGCAGCGCTGATGGCCATGGCCGAAGGCTTTCAGGTAGCCCTGATGGCGCCGACAGAGCTGCTGGCCCGTCAGCACGCTGACACTATTTATAATCTGCTCGACCCCATGGGCATCAGCAGCCGGGTGGCCTTGCTGGTCGGGGGCATGACTACCAAGCAGAAAAACAGTGCCTACCGGACGATTGCCGAGGGTAGGGTGCAATTCATCATCGGTACGCACGCTGTAATCCAGGAAAAGGTGGATATGCATACATTAGGCTTAGTCATTATTGACGAGCAGCACCGCTTTGGCGTGGAACAGCGCAAGAAGCTGATGGCTAAAGCTGGTCACATGCCGCACCTCCTGAGCCTGACGGCTACACCCATTCCGCGCAGTTTGGCACTAACATTGTATGGCGAGCTTGATATATCGGTTATTGATGCAAAGCCAGCTGGCCGCAAGCCAGTAGTGACCGAGATATGCTCGCCTAACTCCCGCAGTACGCTGTACGCCAAAATTGACGCAGAGCTGGCAGCGGGCCGCCAAATGTTTGTCGTTTGCCCCTTGATTACCGAGTCCGCCACCATGAAGGCACTGTCTGTTGAGCAGGTCTATGGACAATTGGCCAAGCATGACTTTAAACACCGGCGGATAGGATTACTGCATGGCAAAATGAAACCGCTCGAAAAACAAGCCATTATGGAGCAGTTCACTAAGCACGAGCTGGATATCCTCGTATCGACAACGGTTATCGAGGTCGGCGTGGATGTCCCCAACGCCAGCATTATGCTCATTGAAGCTGCTGATCGTTTTGGTTTGGCACAGATTCACCAGCTAAGAGGGCGGGTAGGGCGTGGTGGCCACAACGGCTATTGCTACCTGATGATGAGCGATTCCTCAGCCCCGCCACAGCGATTGCAAGCCCTGGAACGAACGAATGACGGCTTTAAGCTGGCTGAGCTGGATCTGGAGTTGCGAGGGCCTGGAGCTATCTACGGAACAAGTCAACACGGCGAGTTGGACCTGCACGTCGCCAAATTAACAGATACTCAGCTGATTGCAAGCGCCCGGGCGGCCGCGCAGGAATATATAGACCGTGGTGAAAATCTGTTACAATACCCAATAACGTATAAGCATGTAAGTCACTTGCGTGCGGTAACCAATTTAAACTAAGGCCAGCCATACATGTATTCGGGAACAACCCTGACACCCATGTCGGGCCGCATCGTCGGCGCCCACCAAAAAATTGATAAGCTTGCGCGACGAATCCTCGGCGCTCGACTCAACGATGACAAGGCCTTTCCCGGCATCAAGCCTATTCTCCACTTCGAAGGCATCAATGGGCCTGACGCCATCAAACGCAAAAGTCCGGCTCAGGATGAGCCCTGGCACTACCTGTCGCCCTTCGACGTCAAAGACACCAAACTCACTGACCTGATAGAAGCACACTACGACCGGTTGATTGTCGCTCTGAAAGCCAAGGATGATGTGCGCGCAGCCTTTGAGGCTTCGTGGCTGGCGCACGCCCTCGTCGATGGGCTGACACCCGCCCATCACTTCCCCTACGAAGAGGCGCTGACCGCGCTGCGGGGTGGTGCTGGCATCGAGACCCGTACGACCATCAAGGAAAAATTGGTACTACCTGGTGAAACCCGACGCGAGCAAGTGCGTAACAACTGGAAAATGTGGGGACCTCGTGGACTCATGTCAACACATGGGTTCTTTGAATGGGGCGTGGCAGCACTCATCGCACCGCTTTCCTCACGGTCGCTGGCACTAACCGACAAAGATATCAGCGAGCTGTACGAGCACGGCATCATCGAGCTGTTCCGCCGCAAAGCCAAAGAGGTGAGCAGCCTTGGTATGTTTGATGCCTACTACGAACACGGCTGGACGCCCAAACTCGCTAAGCAAGTCCGCAACCACCTGGTGCCAACCATTGTAAAAACCGTGGCCCTCGCCTGGTATGCGGCTACCATTGACGCCGGCTTGACGGAGAAACAGCAATGAGAGTTATAACCGGCACCCTTGGCAACCGCCGCTTTGACGCGCCAGGCACTTTCAAGACCCATCCCATGAGCGATAAGGCCCGCGGTGCACTGTTCAACATCCTCGGTGATATTGAAGGCCTGAGTGTATTGGACCCCTTTGCCGGTTCCGGTGCATTAAGCTTTGAGGCAATCAGCCGCGGCGCCGGACCGGTCGTGGCCATCGAACTGGACAGGACAGCCCAGAAGATCATTACGGCTAACATTGCCGACCTGGATATTGCTGACCAGATTACCTTTGTGAAGGCTTCGGCTAACGGCTGGCTGTCAACCAATCCCGACGCCCAGTTTGACCTGGTGTTGTGCGACCCACCATACGATGACATGCAACCGGGCCTGCTGGCGCAACTGGCTGGTCGCGTCGTAGCGGGCGGCATTTTCGTGCTATCACTGCCTAAAGATACTGCACTGCCAGAGCTGCCGGAGCTCGAGCTGGTAGAGCAACGTACATATAGCCGCGCAACACTGGCATTTTTCCGCAAAAACAGCTAAAATAGCCCGAGAACCAACCACGGGGATGTGGTGGAATTGGTAGACACGTCAGTTTTAGGAGCTGATGCCGCAAGGCGTGAAGGTTCAAGTCCTTTCATCCTCACCAAAAGAATAGAGTCCAGCGCGTTAGCACTGGACTCTATTCTTTTGGCCATACCTACACTTGTCTCACCATAACATTCGAAGGTTCCAGCTGGTTTCCAAGTGCGCCGCGCAGCGAATCACGCTTATTCCGGTTCATGAATATGCGCGTCGACCCCGGGCCGGAAAACGTGTAGCTCAGATTAGCAAGTTGCTCCCCCACGTATATTGCCATGCCATAGACGAGCAGGCCGCTTTCAAGTGCTGCAAATGACAATACTTCACGCCCAGGCAGCCGAAGGTCAGGCTTGGAAGGCGGCATGAGGTGTAGGGCAACCAATCCGTCTTGCTCCTGGCGCTGCACAGGGACTACGTTAATGGGCGTATCAACCTCATGAAAGGCGATACCCATCGAAGCAAGTGCGGTGACCGATAGACTATGAAACGCGTTTGCCTCAGCACCGTGTATTTCCGACCAAGTAAACCCAGCGCCTTGCTCGGTGAGGTTGGTTATTGGTTGCCGGCCAGCAGGTGAGCCGGGGCGGAAAACGTCATCGCTCACGCGAGCCAGCGCGTTAATAACCCGGTCGCCCTCCTCCTGCATCAGCATGACATCTTTATCGGATAACCGAGCCGCACTGTAGGCATCAACTGCATAGGTATCCCCATCGGGCGTAATACGCAATCTATCATGACCACTATTCGGCCGGTTTACCTCTATGTCATATATAAAGGGGTCTGACTCGCCCACAGCTGGGCTCCGCTCGGGGTATTCCAGTTGCATTGGCCCGAGCTTGCGCAACACACTACCAAAAGCAGCATCTGTCTGCAGCTGTATATGGTTCGCATATGGACTAAGCTCCGCGTAATGCTGCTGCAATTCAGTATGGATGCCGTTCGCCAGCATGTGAAGGCGTTCGCCTGAAGGGTCTGCCATAGTATACTTACTATACAACATATTCGTTAATTGTACAGTCCTCCTCTTGCATAGGGGTAGTTGTAAATATTATAAATAAGTTGTATTGTATATCTTTATGTCTTTCGAAGCCTTTGCACTACAGCCTCAAACTCTGGATGAGGCATACGCCCAAGACCACGCCCGCGCTGCACTTGAGCACGAGCAATGGCCTGATTTTAATAATACCTATTATTCTGCGCGCCTTATACTCGACGCAGCCGATCTTGCCATACAGCACAAGGCAGATGATGGAACGCCCAGTCGTGCTCTCATACTGGGCGCTGGCGCTCAACGAAGCGTCTCTATAGGTACACTCGCTAAAAAGTTTGATGAAGTTGTCATTGTCGACAGGTACGAACCGGGACTGGATGCCGCACTAGCAGAGATTGAAAGGGCTGACGCCTTTTTTGCCAAACACCCCGAGGCTGATGCGTCATATCTTACCCGTCATAAGATGCGGGCCATAACAGCAGACCTGAGCTACGGTCTTGCCGATGGAGTTACAGCCGCAGCCCGGCAAGCCCTAGGCATTGCAAGTGATTTCGATGCCTATACCAACCTGTTCTCACGGCTTGCCGCCACCACGACAGCGCATGCGTTTCCTAAGCTAGACGGACCGTATGATTTCGTCAGCTCGCATCACCTTGTATCAGAAATGGTACGCGTCCCCCAACAATGGTGCGAGAACATGGCGGCAGCAGAATACGGCAAAGAAGAGATGTATCCTGATAGCATGGCCCTCCATTCCTTAGTTTTTAGCTCCCTGCGTAAGCGATTACTACCGGAGCACATGGCCGATTTGGTAGCGCAGACAAAACCGGGTGGCGTCATTCAAATTTCCGATGAGAATCTCGATATGCTGCCAGCTGCACCGGTTACACCGCTCGTCGAAGGAACATCATGGGCACTTACCAAGCCTGATGCGTTTGTGCAGCCTCGCTTACGGTCACACACCGTACAAGTTGATTTGCCAGTAGATACCCCACGTTAATAGCTGTACAATTATAGCCATACATAACAGGGGAGCTCACATGAGTGTTTTCATCATCGTTCTCATCGTCTTCGTCGTTCTGATGATCTTTGACGGTATATTTACTGTCCGTCAGCAAACGGCGGCAATTGTTGAACGCTTCGGCAAGTTCAAGAAAGTATCAACCGCCGGTCTTAACTTCAAAATTCCGCTTATCGACCGCATTGCCGGCCGGGTCAACCTGCGTATCCAGCAGCTTGACGTACGCGTAGAGACCAAGACCAAAGATAACGTCTTTGTCTTTGTTGTCGTCAGCGTGCAATACAACGTGTTGCCAGGTAAAGTCCTGGATGCCTTTTACCGCCTGCAGGTACCAACTGAGCAGATTACAGCCTTCGTGTTCGATACCGTACGTGCACGTGTACCAAACACCAACCTGGATGAACTGTTCCAGATGAAAGACGACATTGCTAACGCCGTAAAGGTTGAGCTGGACCAAGTTATGGATGACTTTGGATACGGCATCATCAAGGCACTGGTAACCGACATTGATCCTGACGCGAAAGTGAAGGTCAGCATGAACGAGATTAACGCCGCCCAGCGCTTGCGTGTAGCGGCGGTCGAGCAAGCAGAAGCCGATAAAATCCGCGTGGTCAAAGCTGCCGAAGCTGAGGCTGAAAGTAAAGCACTCCAGGGGCAGGGTATTGCCAACCAGCGCCGGGCTATCATTGATGGTCTGCGTGAATCAGTTGAAAGCTTCAGCAAGACCGTTGATGGCGCCAACGCCCAAGATGTCATGAACTTGGTCATGATGACCCAGTACTTTGACACCATCAAGGACATCGGTGCCGGCTCCAAGACCAACACCATCCTCATCCCGCACTCTCCTGCCGGAATGGGTGACCTGTCAGAGCAAATGCGCAACGCGATGATTACTGCAAATGAGGTCGCCAAAAACAGCAAGGAATCTGCTTAAACGCTGGATAACGAGCAACAAAAAAGAGCGGCACATCGGGCCGCTCTTTTTTGTTAGAGGCGTGTCGTCAAGTGAGTGTACTCCGGATCCTCGCCACGCAGTACCTGCCGGTACTTGGTCTGCAATCGTGAGAGAATGTGCTCAGGATCACCGGTGGCAATCTGCCGGCCATCAATTTCTTTCACGGGCGCCAGATACGCTGAAGTGCCGCTCACAAATACCTCATCAGCAATATATAGCTCGGTCAAGTCAATGGTGCGCTCGGCAACCGGAATACCCATATCACGGGCCAGTTCCAGCACCGTTCGGCGGTTGATGCCCTCCAACAAATCTGACGTTGCATCAGGCGTAATGAGGGTGTTGTGGCGCACTATGAATATATTAGCCGCACTCAACTCACAGACATGGCCGTCAGTATCCAGAAAAATACAGTCGTCGTATCCACTATCCAGTGCGTCCTGCTTGGCAAGGACTGAATTAACGTAGGCCCCGTTTACTTTGGCGCGTGATGGAATAGCGTAATCCGGAATCCGCCGCCAGACGCTCGTTTTCAGACGAGCACCATCCTGGGGCACTATAGGCTGGGCTTCATACACAAACATGCTGAGCACCGTATGTAGGCCGCGGGAGCGAGTGCCAGCCACCAACGCATCCACGTGCACCGTCACCCGTACAAAGACAGCTTCATCGGGCTGGTTAGCGGCTATAAGTTCGGAAACTGCCGTCATAAAACGTTCCCGGGGCCAGGCCGGCTCGAAGGTATCGATACCAATAATGCGTGCCGAGTCACACAGCCGCTTATAATGATCGTCCAGTCGGAACGCGACACGCTCGCCGCTTGCGGTCAGGTGTACCGGGAGCACGGTATAGACGCTCAAACCATACAGTACAGCTGAACTGCCAATACTCAGTGAAGCTTCTTGAAAGGGAATGATACCATCCCCCATATACGCCTTGTCATATATACGAGCCATAGGTTGCGTCCTTATTTATACATGCAGTCTAACATGGTGTGCTCATGCTTAGCTGGAGGCCTGTTCCGCTAATTGCCCGAGTAGCTGTCGCAACTCAGCGGGGCTATCTACATGGAGGCGGGCTGCTGTGGCACCTGGCCCCACCTTAATGGTGTACGCCGTATCAGGCATGGCAGTAAACAGGTCTTCATCGGTGGTGTCATCGCCAGCCGCCAGAATAAAGTCGTATTCGTGCTGCAACCAGTACTGGGCGGCGCTTCCTTTGTCGGTACCTGCCAGTTGGACCTCCACATTGGCGTTACCGTCCAGAATACGCAGCGTAAACTGGTCTTGCAGGTTTTCAACCGACTCCACAAGCAGCCGTGCAGACTCCCTGGCGGTATCGGCGTCATCGGCAGCCCGGTAGTGCCACACCAGACTGCTGGATTTTTCCTCAATAAGCGAACCAGGATTGGCCGCCGTCACCTCGTCCATAAGGCTTTGGACGGCTATCTTCCATGAGGCATCATTATGCATGGTGGCTTGCCAATCTTTGCCGGCCTCTTTACGCCAATAGCCATGTTCAGCGGCAAATGATACTGGCAAATGGCTCAGCCAATCAGTCAGGGTTTGTTTGTCGCGGCCACTTACGATGACAACCGTATTTGCAGGCTGTTGAGCCAACACCTCAAGTGTCCGCAGTAATTCCTGGGGTGGCGCAGCACCGGACGGGGTAGGGGCAAAGTCTGCCAGCGTGCCGTCATAGTCTAATAAGAGCAGGCGTTTGGCTGCAGATGCATAGGTCTGGGCGATGGTTTGAATAGTCATATGCGCCATTGTAAGTAATATTACAGCTACAGCACAGCAATATACCTTACACTTGTGCCTACAATGAAACAACGAATCATATTGGTATCGAACCGGCTTCCTATCAGCATTTCTGAAATAAAGGGCAAGCTTTCTGTACAGCGCAGCAATGGTGGTCTTGCGACAGCTCTATCGGCACTCATGGACAACTATGACGCCGTGTGGATGGGCTGGGCTGGCACTGAAAAACCGGTACACCCCTGGAATTTAGCGAAGTTACGCGTCGACAAGCGCCTCCTGCCCGTTAACATTGCCGGCGACTTGCTCCACCGCTTCTATGAAAACATGTCCAATGGTATCCTGTGGCCGCAACTGCACGGCTTTGAAGCTAAGATAGATTACGACAGTGCCGACTGGCAGGCGTATGAAAAGGTAAACTTGCAGTTTGCAAAGCGCCTCCTGCGTATCTGTAAGCCTACTGACACTATCTGGGTACAGGACTACCAGCTTATGTTAGTTCCGGGTATGCTCCGTGCCATGGGTGTCACCAACCGTATCGGCTTCTTCCTGCATACCCCATTTGCACGACCCGACTGTCTGGCCGGCATACCGCAAACACCAGCCTTGCTGGAAAGCCTGGCCCAGGCCGACGTGATCGGCTTCCAGACCACCCGCGACAATGAAAGCTTTACGACCGCCCTCGCTTCAGAGGGTATCCGATTGCGAGAAGGCGCCCAGGTGCAAGCCTTTCCGATTGGCGTTGATTTTGATGCCTACCGCAGCGCGCTCCAGCAACCAGCAGTGCAAACTGAGCTGTCCAAAGCCGCGGCAGTCGCAACGGACCGTAAGGTGGTACTGTCCATCTCCCGTCTTGATTACACCAAGGGCATTTTGGAACAGTTACAAGCAATCGAACAGCTGCTCAAAGAAAAGCGTGCTGACCCCAAACTTCTATACAAACTGATCGTGGCACCCTCGCGTGAAGACGTTGCTGGGTACCGTGAGCTCAAATGGGAAATCGAACAGAGCGTTGCACGCATCAACAGCTGGTACGGTTCTGCATCCTACAAGCCGATTGACTTTACCTACCGTAACTGTGGTTTCGAAGAAGTCAGCGCATGGTACGGTCTGGCCGACGTGCTGCTGGTTACGCCGCGCATTGACGGCATGAACCTCGTGGTCAAGGAATTTATAGCCACCAAGCAAGATGACCAAGCTGCGCTGGTTATGAGCAATACTATCGGTGCCGCAGGGCAACTGACCCAGGCGTTGCTGGTCGACCCACAAGATGTATCTGCCATCGCGGACAGTGTAGAGCAGGCACTTTCTATGGGTACCGCCGAACGCACACAGCGCTGGACAGCCCTTCGCACCAACGTGGAGCAGCAGGATGTATTCTGGTGGTTTAATAGCTTTATTGCTGCACTGCAAAGCCAGCCACAAAGTATCTTGTTTTCCGCCGGCGTTCACAAGCCACGCGGCCACGCGAGCTTACGCCTGCCATCTGCCGGCCTGCTCCGCCTCAGTACCATACGACGCCAGCTACTCGCTCGTGCGCCACAGATGTGATATACTATTTCTGATGTTTTGCAATACCCACCTCCATCATAGCCATATATAGCCGGTATGAACCGTGGTGTTTGCTGATTCTTTGAATCAATAAGGCGCTGGTTCATCCGGCGCCTTTTCCTATTTTCTGTTACAATCAACCCTGAAAAGGAACAACCACAATGGCACTATCTACGCAACCCTACAAAGGCGCCCGCGACTTTTACCCCGAAGACAAGCGTCTGCAAAAATACATATTTAACGTCTGGCGCAAAGTAGCTGAACGTTACGGCTACGAAGAGCACGACGCGCCGATTCTTGAGCCACTTGAGCTTTATCTGGCGAAGAGCGGCGAAGAAATCGTCAGTGAACAGACGTACGCTTTTGAAGACCGTGGCGGCCGGAAAGTAGCCATCCGTCCCGAATGGACACCAACAGTCAGCCGCATGGTAGCAGCCAGGCGCCAAGAGTTAGCCTACCCCCTGCGGCTGTACGCTATACCTAACCTGTGGCGCTATGAACGCCCGCAGCGTGGTCGGTTGCGTGAGCACTGGCAGCTCAACGTCGATATCTTTGGTGTTGACGGCTTTATGGCCGAAGCCGAACTGATACAGGTGGCTGACGGCATCCTGAAAGAATTCGGCGCAACACACGATATGTATGCTATTCACATCAACAGCCGCAAACTTATGGACTTTATTATGTTCGATTACCTGGCGCTAGACGGTGTACAAGCCCACACACTCACCAAGCTGATTGATCGTATGAACAAGATTCCTCGGGAAAGCTTTATGGCCGAAGCCGACGCCATATTTGCCCCTTCGCAGCGTGATGCCGGAGCCAGCAACAAACTGCTCGGCTTGCTGAAGATCAAGCAGCTTGAACATTTACCGGAAGCTATCCGCCTCAGCGCACCTGCTCAAGAGCTCAAGCAGCTGTTGGACATGCTACGCGAAGCCCGCATCACCAACGCTATATTTGATATCACTATCATGCGAGGGTTTGATTACTACACCGGCATTGTATTCGAGATTTTTGACAAGAACCCCGAGAACAATCGCTCCATGATGGGCGGTGGTCGCTACGACGGCTTGGTCGGGCTCTTCGGTGTCGAACCAGTACCGACTGTCGGCTTTGGCTGGGGTGATGTGACTATGCAGAACTTTTTGGAAGGTCACGACCTGCTGCCAACGCTTCGTCCCGATACCGATGTATACGTCATCTTGATAGGTGATGTGTATGCACCAGCCCAACGGGTCATACAGGAACTGCGCAGCATGGGAGCGAACGTTGCCGTTGATGCCACCGGCCGCAAGCCAGACAAGCAGATCAAAGCTGCAGCCAAAAAGGGCATCCACTATGCGATGTTCATTGGCGAACGCGAAATGGCGGACGAACAGTATGAAATCCGTAACTTGCTGACCGGCACATCCGAACGGCACAGTGCGGCGCGCATTGTCAGCATCGTCAAAGACTACCGCGAAGACGACGATTAATTGACATATAAGCATTAGTGTTATATAATGTGAATATTATGTCTATGTCGCATGGTCCTGAATTCACCCGTATTGATCCTTTTGTCGAACTGCCTCCTCAGGAGACACGTACGGCCTATGATTTGCAGCCTGCGAATCAGGCAGCCGAGCTTGCCCGCCTTCGCGGCACACACGACATGGGCGTACTGCCTATGACCGCCGGGCTCAACCCGCTGACCGGGGAGGCACGCGCCGCTATGGATAAGGTCGAGCTTCGTAAGCCAGACCGCGAGAATGGCGCCCGCAACCTTGCCGGCCTTGTTGCACGACGCACCATACAAAGCTAATCGGGCTAACCTGGCTAACCAGCTCCTTCAGGGGTAGCGTCCATGCTTGTAATCTGTTACAGTGGATAACTATGCAAGTGACTAAGAAGAACCTATCCGAAACAAAGGTGCAGCTCACCCTCGTAGCTGACGCCGAACAACTACAAGCCGTCAAAAAAGTAGCCTTGGAGCATGTAGCCAAGGACCTTAAGCTGCCTGGCTTCCGCCAAGGCAAGATCCCCCTGAACCTGGTAGAGAAGAACGCCAACCCTGCTGCCCTGCAGACCGAGTTCCTCGACCACATCATGAACGACATGTACGTCAAGGCTCTCCAGGACGAAAACCTCCGCCCTGTAGCCCAGCCAGAAGTAAAGGTACTGAAGTTCGTACCTTTTGAGGCAGTCGAAATTGAAGCAACCGTTGAAGTCGTGGGCGACATCAAGCTGCCTGACTACAAAAAGGTGAGTCTCGCCAAGCCAGCAGTCAAGGTAACCACGAAAGATGTTGATGAAGTTATCGACCAGCTGAAAAAGCGTGAAGCCGAGAAGAAAGATGTTGAGCGCGCCGCCAAAGATGGCGACCAAACGTACATTGACTTCAAGGGTGTTGACGCTGAGACAAAGGAAGCTATCGCTGGCGCAGACGGCAAGGACTACCCCCTTATCCTTGGCAGCAAAACCTTCATTCCTGGCTTCGAAGAAGAAGTCGTAGGCGTCAAACCTGGTGAATCCAAAACATTTGTCATTACATTCCCAGCGGACTACGGCGCCAAGGAACTGCAGAATAAGAAGGTCGAGTTCACTATTACCGTGAACAAAGTGCAAGAAGTCGTAGAGCCCAAGCTTGACGACGTGCTTGCCGCCAAAGTCGGTCCGTTTAAGAACGTTGACGAGCTGAAGGCCGACATTCGGAAGCAACTGGAAACCGAAAAGGCATATCAGAACGACCGTGCCTACACCGACGAACTGCTCCTGAAAATCACCCGGGACTCGACCGTTGCCATTCCTGAAGCGCTCATTACTGAACAGCTTGACCGCCTGGTAAGCGACCAGAAACAAAACCTGATGTACCGTGGCCAGACCTGGCAGGAATTCCTGGAGTCTCAGGACTTCACCGAGGAGACCTACCGTGAAAGCCTGAAAGAAGACGCCGAGCTGCGCGTGAAGGCCGGCTTGGTACTTGGCGAGATTGCCGAAGCAGAGAAGGTGACCGTCACCCCTGAAGAACTCGACATCCGCATGCAGCTGTTGAAGGGCCAGTACCCTGACAAGCAGATGCAAGCTGAACTGGACAAGCCTGAATCACGCCGTGAAATTGCCTCACGCCTGATCAGCGAGAAGACTATCGACAAGATTGTCGGCTACGCTACCAAAAGCACCAAAGCTGCTAAGTAGCAGCCGTCAGTAGCTGGAGAAAAGCTTAAGCCGAGCCAGCAACACTAATTAGCACTCTTGACCCACGAGTGCTAATTTTTGTATTATAGGGCTATAAGCTTTTGTGAAAGAAGGGATACGACAATGATGACACAACAACCTACCTCCGTGCTCGTGCCAACCGTTATTGAAAACGAAGGACGCTACGAGCGCGCCTATGACATTTATAGCCGTCTATTAAAAGACCGCATTATCCTGCTTGGCGAGGATGTGAACCCGGTTACCGCCAACCTGGTTGTCGCCCAGATGCTTTTCTTGCAGGCCGAAGACCCCAAGAAAGATATTTTCTTCTACATCAATAGCCCTGGCGGCAGTGTCTACGACGCATTGGCCATTTACGACACGATGCAGTTTATTACGAACGACGTCCAGACCGTGGGCATTGGCTTGCAGGCCTCGGCAGCAGCTTTCCTGTTAAGCTCCGGCACCAAGGGCAAGCGCCTCCTGCTGCCAAACGCGACAGTTATGATTCACCAGCCCTCCAGCGGTACACGCGGTAAGGTGACCGACCAGGAAATTGACCTCAAGGAATCCCTACGCCTCAAGCACTTACTCGAAGACATCATGGCCAAAAACACCGGCCAAAAGAAAGAGCGCATCCACGAAGACATGGAGCGCGACCGCTGGCTATCTGCTGAGGAAGCACACAGCTACGGTATCGTTGACAAGATCGTCACCACACCGCCCAAAGAGCAGACCCGCGCGTAACCACACATACCTATAAACCACAGACATAGCGTCTACTGCCCGCCATGGCCACATCCCTAGAATTTCAACACCCCACCAACACTCCCATTTTACAAGCACCAAGCATTGAGCTCGTACGTATAGCAAACGAGGATGCCTCCCACTATGCGCTCGGCTTGACCGCTCTCGAGGCGGCCGTCAGTAAGGCCACGTATGTTACCGCATCGGGCAGCGTGACGGAAGCAGACATTGTTCAGGCTGTCAGCCCGGATAATAGTGCACACCTTGCGCAGCAAGTGAAAACGGTGCAGGGGTTGCGCGAATGTGACACGATGATCGGCGCGTGGGTCACGTCACCGTCTTTGGAGAGGCCGGTTTTGGCCGGCGTTATACAGGGCAGCGAAAATATGGGATCTTTCGGACTGCATGGCGATGGCTTTCCGCAGGCAGCGTACCTCGACAATCTTCAGGTACACCCTGCATTCAAAGGCAATGGCATCGGCTCACTGTTACTTGACCGCTTTTTAGAACCGTTTGACCGCGGACAAATGGCGAGGGTACAAATTCCCCATAACCCACGAATGCAGCAGACCTTAGAAAAACATGGTGCACACTTCCGCGGGAACGTTTTCGTTCGCAATGCGCCGATTATTCGTGGCGCTGAACGGCGCCTCCTGAAGTTCGGTATTCGGGTTGGCAACCTACGGACTATCGCCCATCATGGTCTGGTACAGCATGGCATGCGACCAAGTCATACCGTCTATTACGGCTAGTATTTAGTGCTTGACATTCATTACACCAGGCTTCACAATCTTACATTAAGAAGTAGTGTAAGTTGGGCCGTATTGTAATTGTTATCAAAACTACAATACCAAACACGTCCTCTTAGGATCTTCGCGCGCAAAACCTAAAACTATAAGCCTAAATAACTATTGAGGTCTATTCCTGTGCAGCTGAAACAGGGTAGATTGCAGAGAAGGGGAAAGCTATACATATGGCGAAAAGCACCAAGACCGATAATGGTTCCCGCGTGTATTTCACTCGTCATGATGACGCTATCCAGCTCGACAACCTCGTAGACCACCAGAACAAATCATTCCAATGGTTTGTAGAAGAAGGTCTTGGGGAATTGTTGGCTGAGATTAGCCCAATCGACGACTACACCGGCACTAAACTATCTTTGAGCTTCAAGGACTATCACTTTGAAGATCCAAAGATGACTGAAACTGATGCCCGTGAGAACAACATTTCTTACGAAGCACCACTCAAGGCTACCGTTGTACTGACCAACAAAGTCACCGGCGAAGTCAAAGAACAAGAAATCTACTTGGGTGACTACCCATGGATGACCAAGCGCGGTACCTTTGTTATCAACGGTGCTGAGCGTGTGGTCGTAAGCCAGCTGATCCGTTCTGCTGGTGTGTTCTTCACTGCCGACCAACACGGTACCTCAGCCCTCTACGGTGCTAAGGTTATTCCAAGCCGTGGTGCATGGCTTGAGTTTGAGACCGCCGCTTCTGGCGCTCTATACGTAAAGATTGACCGTAAGCGCAAAATTCCTGTGACTACCTTGCTGCGCGCACTAGGTATGAACGACGCCGCTATGAAGGAAGCCTTCAAGCATGTTGACACCGGCACCAAGAACCATCTTGACGCCACCCTCGACAAAGATCCTACCAAGGGTCAGAGCGATGCACTGATCGAGGTCTACCGCCGCCTGCGTCCTGGTGACCTGGCAACCGTTGACAACGCCAAGAGCCTGCTTGAAAACATGTTCTACAACTTCAAGCGCTTCGACTTTGGCCGTGTTGGCCGCTACAAGATCAACAAGCGCCTGAACCTCGACATCTCTAACACCGTTGAAAACCGCGTTATGCGCCTTGAGGACCTCGTAGCTATTGTTACTGAGCTTATCCGCCTGAACGAGACCCAGGATCCTGCCGACGACATCGACAGCCTGGCAAACCGCCGCGTGAAATTGGTTGGTGAACTTGTACAGCGCCAGTTCCGTATTGGTCTGCTGCGCATGGAGCGCAACACCAAGGACCGCATGAGCATGAGCGAGCTTGAGAGCGTAACTCCTGGTCAGCTGATCAACGCCCGTCCTGTTGTGGCTGCCGTCCGTGAATTCTTTGCCAGCTCACAGCTGTCGCAGTTCATGGACCAGATTAACCCGCTTTCAGAGCTGGCCCACAAGCGCCGCCTGAGTTCTATGGGTCCTGGTGGTCTGTCACGTGAGCGCGCCGGCTTTGAAGTCCGTGACGCCCACGCCACCCACTATGGCCGTATCTGTGCCGTAGAAACACCAGAAGGTGCCAACATTGGTTTGGTACTGAACCTGGCCAACTACGCCCGTATCAACGAATATGGTTTTATTGAAACTCCTTACCTGAAGGTTGTTGACGGCAAGGTAACCAGCGACGTTGCATACCTTGACGCTGCCTCCGAAGAGCACGCTGTCATTGCCGGCGCCGGTAGTGAGCTGAACGACGACGGTAGCTTTGCGACCGAACGTGTATCTGCTCGTATGTTCCTGAAGTCAGGTGAAGTTGACGCTGCCGATGTAACTCACATGGATGCCGCCCGTAACCAGATTATCGGTTCATCCGCTGGTCTGATTCCATTCATTGAAAAGAACTACGTGTACCGCTCATTGATGGGTAGTAACCAGCAGCGTCAGGCAGTGCCACTTATTCAGCCGCGCTCACCAATTGTTGGTACCGGCCTTGAAGGGGCAGCTGCCCGCAACACCGGTCAGATGCAGCTTGCTGAAGCGGATGGTGAAGTCGTAAAGGCAACTGGTGACTCTGTCGTTGTTAAGTACGCCGACAGCACCGTAGCTTACGAACCACAGCACTTTGTACGTTCCAACGAAGGTACCAGCATCAACCAAAAGGTTGTTGTAAACACCGGCGACAAGGTTAAGGAAGGTGACGTACTGATTGAAGGTATGTCAATCCAAGGTGGTGAACTGGCATTAGGCAAGGACCTCCTGGTGGCATTCATGCCTTGGGGTGGTTACAACTTTGAGGACGCCATCATCATCAGCCGCAAGCTGGTAGAAGATGACACCCTGACCAGCATTCACATCGTTGACTTCATGATTGAAGTCCGTGAAACCAAGTTGGGACCTGAAATTGTTACCCGCGACATTCCAAACGTTTCCGAGGACGCCCTGCGCCACCTCGATGACGACGGTATTGTCCGTATTGGTGCCGAAGTACACCCTGGCGACATCCTGGTCGGTAAGATTACCCCTAAGGGTGAGCAGGAGCTGAGCTCAGAAGAACGCCTGCTGCGCGCTATCTTTGGTGAAAAGGCCAAGGAAGTCCGCGACACCTCACAGCGCATGTCAAACGGCAAGCACGGTAAGGTTGTGGGCGTAAAGGTCTTCTCCCGTGAAAACGGTCATGAGCTGAAAGCCGGTGTGCTGATGCAAATCCAGGTCTTCGTGGCCCAGATGCGCAAAATCTCTGTCGGCGACAAACTCGGTGGTCGCCACGGTAACAAGGGTGTTATTGCCCGTATTCTGCCAATCGAAGACATGCCATTCATGGAAGACGGTACTCCTGTAGATATCGTTTTGAACCCGCTTGGTGTACCTTCCCGTATGAACATCGGCCAGCTGTTTGAAACCCACTTGGGTATTGCTGCCCGCATGCTCGACATGAAAGTTGCCAGCCCATCATTCAATGGTGTGCCCGTGCCCAAGATCCAGGAACTCCTGGCGCAGGCCGGCCTGCCAGACGATGGTAAGCAGCAATTGTTTGACGGCCGCACCGGTGAAGCCTTCAAGGAACGTACTACCACTGGTAGCATGTACATGATTAAGCTGAACCACATGGTCGCCGACAAGATCCACGCCCGTTCAACCGGTCCATACACCATGGTTACCCAGCAGCCGCTCGGTGGTAAGGCGCAAAACGGTGGTCAGCGCTTTGGTGAAATGGAGGTGTGGGCACTGGAAGCTTATGGCGCATCTGCAACACTGCAGGAAATGCTAACCATTAAGTCAGACGACGTGTACGGCCGTTCCAAGGCATACGAGTCTATCATTAAGAAGACTGAAATTGTCGGACCAAAGGTACCTGAATCCTTCAACGTGCTCGTGAAGGAACTGCAAGGTCTTGGCCTGAAGGTTGACCTGGTTGACTCTGGTAAGGTTGTCGACGCCGAGAAGGTACTTGCTACCAACATCCGCGAAGAAGCCGCCCACCAAGCTGACCTGTCAGTCCCAGCACCACTGATCTCTGATGTTGACGTTAACGCCGAAGACACTGTCGACAATGACTTTATGCTCATCGAAGACGAACACGGCAACCCCGTTGAAGACGGCGTGGTTGTAGTGGCCGGCGATGATGACGAGATTGATGAACAAGAAGATAACAAGGAGGTAGCGTAATATGCGTCGGTACACATCCAGCACCAATATCGCTGACTTTGACGCCGTGCGTTTGGCCGTTGCCAGCGCTGCAGACATCCTGGACTGGAGTTACGGTGAAGTAACCAAGCCAGAAACCATCAACTACCGCACCCAAAAGCCGGAGCGTGATGGTCTGTTCTGTGAGCGTATCTTCGGGCCGGTTAAGGACATTAACCCGCACGACGCTAAGTACAAGGGCGTTCGCTCCCGCGAAGCTGCCGTCGACAAGAACGGTGAGCTCGTTACCAAGAGCATCGTCCGCCGTGAGCGCATGGGCCACATTTCTCTGGCCGTACCCGTGGCTCACATCTGGTTCCTCCGCGGTACCCCATCAGCAATCGGTTTGCTGCTTGGCGTAACCGTCAAGAACCTGGAGCGTGTCGCTTACTTTGCAAGCTACATCATTAAGAAGGTCAACACTGAGAAGCGTGACCAAATCCGCCAAGACAAGGAAGCTGAATTTGCTGCTGCCAAGGAAGCGATTCGTATCCGTTACGAACGTGACGCCGAAGAGCCGGAAGCAAACCTTAAGGCCCTTGCCGAAGCCCAGACCAAAGAGCTGCAGGACCTTGAGAAGGACTTTGAAACCCTCAAGAACCAGCTCGACAGTCTTGAAAAACTGCACCTCATTTCTGAAATTGAATACCGTGGTCTCCCTGATGACCTCCGTGAACTCATCGAAGTTGGCATGGGCGGCGCATCACTGAAGGACCTCCTGGACGACATCGACCTGCCTGAACTGATTGCTGGCCTTGCCAAGGAATCAGAAGATGCCAAGGGTCAGCGCAAGAAGAAGCTGATGAAGCG
>DASPHS010000131.1:0-2590 GCA_035629475.1 Saccharimonadales bacterium (SeqCode) | reverse complement strand
CTCCAACTTTTTTGCGCCCAGCTCGCGCTTTGGCACTCCGGAGGAGCTGAAAGCCCTGGTTGATACCGCGCACGGCATGGGACTGGCGGTCATTATGGACCTGGTACATTCCCATTCCGTCAAAAACCAGGAAGAAGGTTTGAGCAAGTTTGATGGCACGCTGCATCAATACTTTCACCCTGGTGACCGGGGCAACCATGCCCACTGGGACTCCCGGACATTCGATTACGGCAAGCCAGAAGTTGCCCACTTTTTGTTAAGTAATTGCCGCTACTGGCTGGACGAATTCCACTTTGACGGCTACCGCTTTGATGGTGTTACCAGCATGCTGTATCACCACCATGGCATGGGCAAGGCCTTCGCAAGCTACGACGATTACTTTGGTGATGATGTCGATGTGGACGCCCTCACCTATCTGACGCTCGCCAACCAGGTCATTCACCAGACCAAGCCCTACGCCCTAACCATTGCCGAGGACATGAGCGCCATGCCTGGATTGGCAGCAGCGCCCCAAAACCAGGGCATCGGCTTTAATTACCGCCTCAGTATGGGTGTACCCGACCTCTGGATTAAAACCCTTAAGGAAAAACAGGACGAAGACTGGGACTTATCCCAGCTATTCCACGAGCTGACAACCCACCGCCCCGAAGAACGCGTCATCAGCTACGCAGAGAGCCACGACCAAGCACTGGTGGGTGACAAAACACTCATCTTCCGCCTGATAGACGAAGCAATGTACTGGCACATGCACAAGGATGACAATGACCTGACCGTGGAACGCGGCATCGCCCTCCACAAACTCATCCGGCTGCTGACGGCCAGCACCAACGGCGGCGGCTACCTGAACTTTATGGGTAATGAATTTGGGCATCCGGAGTGGATCGATTTTCCGCGCGAAGGCAACGACTGGTCATACCAGTACGCTCGGCGACAATGGAACTTGCAGGACGACCCCGACCTGAAGTACCAGTGGCTGGCGGCCTTTGACGCGGCCATGATTGCCATTGTGCGTCAGCTGCGCAGCTCCTCATTTGATTACGTCAAGATTAACCAGGGCGACCACGTGCTGTCATATGTCCGTGACGGCAAGCTGTTCGTCTACAACCTGTCACCCACCCAGTCCTTTACCGACTACGGTGTACCAGCTCCGGAGGGCACCTACAAGATTATCCTGTCCAGCGATGATGTGCAGTTTGGCGGCCAGGGGCGCATAGATACCACCGTGTCCTATGCGCACAAAAACGGGCAGGTCCAACTGTACCTGCCCGCCCGCACCGCTATAGTGCTTTCACGTTCTTAAATCTGGCCAGCCATACCGCGGCGGGTCCAGCGGTCGGCAAAGGCATCGATTGTTGCCGGGCCGATTGCCTTGCCTACGGTAACAAGAGCGCCACCAATAGTACTGCCACCCTCCGTCAAGGCCATGCCGGTCACCATGCTTGCCAGGGCAAATCCCGCACCAGCCACATCGCGGCGCTTGTAGGGATTGGTCAGCTGGTCACGGCGATAGCGGAGCTCGTCGGCTACCTCTTTGCCAACCGTCAAGGCCGATACGGGTATGCCGGAGTCCGAGCCGTCTTTCAGGTAGAAATAAATATCTTCTTCAATGGCCGGCTTGTTGCCACGCGGGCGCTGCATCATAAGGTCCCGGTTGCTCTTAGCCAATGCCGGACGCACCACGTTGCCCAGTAATGCCAAGCGGCCACTCGTCAACAAGGTATCAGCGCCCACGGTTTCTTCGTGCATGGCAATACGGTCCTGCAGCTCGCTGGGTAAGTAACCGACGACACCGCTGGCCTTCATTTCGGCGACGGTGTGCTGAAAGACAGGCCGCAAGTTGGGGCCCAAGTGTTTGTACTGCTGATAGAACAGTGCGGAGCCCACACGACCAGCGGTACACAAATCAGGGTGGCTGAAGTTAGCTATTTCCAGTTCAGCAGTTTCGTTGGCACGCATGCGGGGCATACCAGGGTCGTGCACGCCAGCTAATAGCGTTTCGTAGAGATAGTGGAACCTGTCGCGGCCAGCATGGCTATTGAAGCCGATGGTTGCGGTAACGGTGGGCATGCCGTTTGCCGGTGGTTCGGGCTCGAATGGCAGCTCCCGGTCGGCAATTACATAGGCGTCATTCATCTGATCCATAACACCCATGTAGGCGCTCCAAGGGGTAGCCTCGGCTTCGGCACCGAGCTGACGGTACACGCCCGCTTCACCCAGGTTGCGGGCCAACCGGGTAAATTGTCGGCGCGTGACCGTCTCTTGCACGCGGTCAGCAAACCGCATATCCAGCGCACCGGGTACAATACCTGTCTGTTCCGCAGTCATACTAACCTCACGTTAATGCTATATTATATCATATTTAGTTTTATAATGCAATATATGCTTATGGTTGCGTCACTGCCTGTCCAAATCTTCAGGAATCAAAAAGTCAGAGCGAGTAAAATACAAGTATAAGGAGGCAAACCATGAAAAAGACGATATATCTGGCCGGCGGCTGTTTTTGGGGCCTGGAAGACCTGTTCCGTGAGGAGCCCGGTGTGCTTGATACCGAAGTTGGCTATGCCGGCGGCAGCAATACTGATCCCACCTA
>DASPHS010000130.1:0-2421 GCA_035629475.1 Saccharimonadales bacterium (SeqCode) | reverse complement strand
ATTGTCCCTATCTCACGTTTCTATCCTTTGAAGAATATGCCAATCTATTGGCGGCGCAAGGTAGAGCGGATTAAAGGGCGCCTTCCTAAGGATGCTATTACTGTACATAGTGTGGATTTGAGTACCGAAGAAGATCGCCAGCTTCTTATGAAGAGTGTTGAGATGTGGCAGTCCAGGGGTATAAATGATTACGGGAAGGTTGAACAGGATTCAATAAGGGAGTGTTTATGGCATTCAGACGAACTTGATATTGATAATCTTTGTTTATTTGTAAACGGTAAGCTACATGGATTTTGCTTATATACCGTATCGAATGACAGGAGGTATATTGCCGTCAAGCACGTTAAGGCTACGCATGAGAGTACTGTGGGGTTTGAACTTATAGGGTATGAGTTTGCTAAGCGGTTCAGTGAACAAGGCATTACTTATGTAAATCTCAATGCCGATCATGGGAAGCTGCGACTAAGAATGTTCATGCTAGCATTAGGGCCGTGTAACTTCTTTCGAAAGTACATTGTTGAGCCAGCACTATAAGCAATTGACAATTTTATATTAATTGGTTATAATAGCATGACATCTTTCGTAGATTGCATTTTAGAAGACGAAAAGGCACCCTGGGCCAAAAGCCCTGGGTGCCTTTTGCGTTAAGTGCTTAATGCGAATAGAGCAAAGTATGACCAAACCAGTTGAAATGAACGCCATGACTGCGCCAACAGTGCCGGTCGAAGCAGCTGCAAACGAAGCTGCGCGTATGTATGACCAAGATACGCGTGGACGACTAGCAGCCGGTGTTGGTGTTGTGGTGACAGGATTAGCAGCAGCCACTGCAATCACGTACGCATACGCCAACAGCCTCAACGAAAAAGTCACTCATGCGCTCCCTTTTGTGCCTGCTGCACAGGAATTAATAAATGATGTCGATGACGCCTTGGCAGTTACTGGTGCGGTTGCGCTGCCTACGGCTCTGATGGCTATCGGTGCAGTTAAGATAGGCGCGGCAGTAAGCCCACGCTTGCGCGCGTATGACAGGTGGTCTTCGCAGGAACTAAGTGAAGATGCTGTCGCTCGCCCTACATTAATGCGACGCGCTTTACGAAAAGTTGCTGCTGGTAGTATTCCGACCATTGCGGCTGCAGGTGTAGCGCTCGGTACATTCACGGCCGGTATCAGCGAAGAGGTAACAGAAGGGCCTACGCGTGCAATTGAAGCAATTGACACTCTGACTCCTGGTGAATCGATGGTCGTGCAGTATCGTGGAGCTATGCCGATGGTTGAGAGCAATGTGGCATCTCCGTTGGTTGCAAGCGTGCGCAAAGAAGCTAACTTGCGGGGTGTGCCCTCACGTATACTCGAATTAAATCTCGGTACATACACCTACGGCAACCAGTCACGTGATGACCTTACTATCGCTACTGATGTTCCTGCATCATCCAACCTCCACTGGACTACGACTGAGGGCTGTACAGATGTACCCATACTTATTGATGACGCCTCAGGTATTGCAGCGGGTGAGCGGATAGTTATGAACGGCGTCGATGCAAGAGTGGTAGGCACGACAGAAGGTGCATCTGCTATTAACCGTATCGGCATTGTCATGTCGCGTGAGGCGCTGCGGGCCTGTATTGAACAGGATGGTGAGAGTCCGAGCCACGCGGTTGTTCTGGAGACTGAGCCGGCTACGGCAAATGACATTCTTGCCGTTGCCAACCAGGAGTTGGCCGCCCCGGCTACAGTCATTACTAAAACTGACTACGAGAACAACAGCCGTAAATTCTGGGAAGCCAACGTGCAGCCTATAACAAATGTACTTGCCGTTGCTTCTGGTGCACTTACCTTGCTGGCTATGGCAGGTGCGATGGGCGGCCGTTTGTTGCGCAACCGTCGCGAGTGGGCCGCAAAATTAGCCTCAGGGTTATCTGCCGGACAGCTCCGTGCAACTGAAACGTTACGCAGTGTCAAAGATGGCGTACTTGCCACAGTGTTGGGAACGAGTGCGGCCGTAGCGGTCACCCCCGCCGCCAACATGCTTGAGTCCGGTTTCCGCGCAGGTATTGGTGTACGCGAAGCGTTAGTTGGTGCTGGCTTGGGTGTTGTCGGCGCCGTAGCGGGTGGTGTCAGCAAATTATTGCGTCTCAAGAAAACAGTAGATGCTGCTAAGCATACAAGGGTGTAGATAATCATGCGTAACCAACATCATTCCGGTGACGTAGCAGTCTCACTTGAAGGCGTGCGTGTAGAGGCTGACGGCGGCACAATATTAAAAGGGATTAATTTTTCTGTGCTGCAGGGTGAGCGAACCCTCATTACTGGCCCGAGCGGGTCGGGTAAATCAACTGCTTTGCGAGTGATCGCCGGTATTGAAACACCTACCATGGGCAAGGTAGAGGTATATGGCAAGTCACTGGGTGCTATGTCTGAGGG
>DASPHS010000129.1:0-3010 GCA_035629475.1 Saccharimonadales bacterium (SeqCode) | reverse complement strand
TTGGTGTTGCCGATGCCGAAAAGCTGCCGGGCAAGGACCTGGGCGACATTGTGGGCCGCCAAATGAAAGCCGCCCGTGACAAGGGACTGACGCTGACCGGTCCGACGGCGGGCACGCCACTCGAATTAGAGGATGCTGCTGACAGTGCAAAGAAATACAGCATGCCAACATTGGTATTCGCTACAAGCAATCCCGATGGCACGCATATTCGCTCGCACTACAGCGCTGTAGTGTTGGCAGACGACAAGCGGGTGTACATTACTCGCATCTGCCAGAGCAAGCAGGGCGAGGTGAAAGACGATACCGTCAAGCCAATTGACGAAGACGCCGCCAAAATCGTCGTCCGCTCCTAACCCCTTGAATTACCAGGTTATTTGCTGTACAATAACCTGGTATTCGTATTTGAGCCGTAGCTCAGTTGGCGCAACGAAAGTTGCCAAAATAGAAAATGCGCGCTTGCGCTCTAGCCAACCGACGCACGACCAGTATGAACAGGCAAAGCCTTCATCTCACCACAGATGACAATCCGGGCGAATAGCTCAGTTGGCTAGAGCGCCTCGTTTACACCGAGGATGTCGGGGGTTCGAGTCCCTCTTCGCCCACCATAGAAAAAAGACCACTCTACGTGGTCTTTTTTCTATGTTATGGAGTAATATGAAAAACATGGTATAATATACTTAATATGAAACTCAAGTCGAGCCGAATGCCAGTTTCTACTGAAAGAATCCGCAACGCTCGCCCGGATGTTATTACGGAGGCGCAGCAACTGCGGGTCGGTCAAACGGTCATTCGTTTTGGTGTTTACCACGACATAGAGGGGATAATCAATGGGCATAGCGGCTACACAGCGCTTATTGAAGGCAACGCCTATACCATCACAGGCCAGGATATAACCCATGGCGGGCAGGGTATCGGCCCTATAATCAGTGCTCGCGAAAGAACTGCCTATACCTTGCCGGCTTCGCCATGGAACCTTCCTTATCTGCCAGTGGAGGGCTTCGGTATCCAAGATATCGAGGGTGATGTATTTGCGGAGCGGAGGCTGACCAAGGGATTGATTGCGCTCCAGGAAGTACCCTATGACGTCGAGGAGACGCTTGAAGTCGGGCCAGGGCTGTACGCTATAGGCAGCAATGACTACTACATGACAGCAGCAGACGGCGGCCATTTTATGGCAGTTGCTATGGACAGCGATCCACGCCTTCGTTAGGTTGTAATAAGACGAACAAAATACGTATTGCGTTAAAAGCACTGGATGTTATACTTGTGTTCGTCTACACTTACAATGAGGTGCAAAGCTTGTACCTAAAAACGGGCAGCCATTGTCATCAACTCGGGTCACAAGCCCTCGTTGTAGGTGTAGACAGCCATTCAATGGCTGTCCTTTTTTATATTCTAACGGGGGTTAACGAATACAATGTCTGTCACTGCCGCGCCAGTTGCTATGGCGCCCACGGCTCAAGTACCGTGTGTCATCTGTCTTATCGATATTTCTTTACATGAAGTTACGGCCGGGGCGCTGTATGCCGACGGCAGCCAGGCATTTGCCTGTACCAGCCACATGCGCGACCGTTCGCGTTGGATAGTATCATGGCTGGCATTCGTTGCGGCTCAGTCTGAGCCTGCTACTGCACGCGTACGGATAGGGCGGTGAACATATGCCGGCCAACGAGGATATTTACATCGAAACCATCCATCTGCCGGGCGACGAACAAATAAGTCTGCACCTGACGCGTCATTTGCCACTCAGGTTGGTGCTCGGTACGGTTGTTATTATCCATGAGCGTCCCACGGTGCTGCTGGCTGTTGTCCGTAAGCGCTGGATGCAGGTTATCCGCGAGATCGAACGCGAACGCAGCAGTACATTGGATAAAACCAAGCGTGCCTACCTGGAACAGGAAATAGCCCGCATGCGCAGTTATAAATTCAGTGTGCAGGGCAGGGGTATCGAGGGCGTGGATGCCTTGCTGATGACACATGCTGAAGCTCGTGCCAGCCTGCCGTGCTGCTTTACGATGTACGTCCTGGATGAGGGCATACAGCTTGATAGTATCGAAGCTCTGGCGGCCTACATCGAGGAGCGCGGCTTACTGGTGCTGTATCACAAGGATAAGGGGGTACAATTATAGCCGGGTTAAGCGCCACTGCCAGGTTGGGCCGGTAATGGGCTCCTTCAGGACGAGCGGCGTGGTGGCCGTGTTGGTGCCGGAGGCTACCATGCCGGTACCAACTTGGGTGCCAGCTGGCAGGGAGCGGCTGAGTTTGCTGAGCTGTATTTCTGGCGTCAGCGTGGTGCCTTTCCAGGTCATGAGGGTGACATCTTTTTGAGCCACTACCTCAGCTGTCACTCCCCAGGGTGTGGTGTAATTGGCAAATACTTCACCGGCTTTAATGACGGTTTTGCGCCCAAAGTACGGCTTGGCGGAATTGAGCAGCGGTTCACTTTGCGACAGGGCGGCACCCAGGTTTTTAGCACCCATAATGACACCGATGATGGTCACGGTCTGGCCTTCAATCTGCTGCTCGGAAGCAAACAGGAAGCAGCCGCCGGCTTCGTCAGTCAGGCCGGTCTTGATGCCGATGATGTTGTCGTATCCCAAGCGTGCATTGGCGCTGCTGATAGGCCCATGCATGGGGATGGTGGCGGCCTTCTGGGCGACAATCTCGGCTACGACTGGGTGGCTGAGGGCATATTCTCCCAGGCGGATCAGGTCGCGTGGCGTACTTTTGGTGTCGGGCGACATGCCGCTGGCATCGGTGGCGACTACCGTATCCTGCATGCCCATGCGCTTGACCATGTCATTGGCATATTTGACGTAATTATCCATCGATCCAAAGGCCCATATAGCGGTCGTGTCAGCCATGTTATTCGCCGAGGGCAGCAGCATCGCCTGTAGCGCTTGGTACTGGCTGAGGGAGCCACCGACATCTACCTTCACGACGGCGCCGCCCATGGCGTAATACTTCTCGAATAAAGCCGCGTCGTTTTTGGTGATCAGGATGGCTGGCC
>DASPHS010000128.1:0-4312 GCA_035629475.1 Saccharimonadales bacterium (SeqCode) | reverse complement strand
GCCCAGACTGCAGATAACCCAGCGCACTAAAAAGCGATATATAAATCCGTGATTCATAGCGTTAGCAGTATTATACCCGCTTTACAGCGTAATGTCCCGCGGGAGTTTAGCACTGAGGTTGGTGTTACCCTCCGCTGTAATCAGAATGTCATCTTCGATACGCACGCCGAGCGACTCCTCGGGGATATAAATGCCAGGCTCTACCGTAATGACCACTCCCGGCTCTAAGGGGTGCTCGTAATCACCACCGTCATGGGTGTCCAGTCCCAGGAAGTGCGACGTGGCATGGGGGAAATATTTGCGGACGCTCTCGCTGTCGATAGTCTTGATAAGCCCAAGCTCGCGCAGCTTCTCACCCATAAAAGTTTCCATCTGTTTTTCGTACTCACGAAGCAGTACGCCCGGCTTTAGGATGGAGTAGGCGTAATCCTGGGCCTCCTGCACCGCCTGGTGCACTTGCTGCTGGCGGCGAGTAGGCGGCTTATCACCAAGCAGCACGGTACGAGTGATATCAGCAGCGTAGTAGTCATACTGCGCCCCGACATCCAGCACCACGACGTCACCGCTCGCCAAAGGTGCGTTGTTCAGTACATGGTGCATAGTGCAACTACGTTCACCACTGGCGACAATGGGTGCAAAGGCGTGGCCGCTGGCACCCCGGCGTCGGAAGCCGCGGCTCAGGTCTGCCTCAATCTCATATTCGAACGCGTATTTCGCCAGCTGTTTGGGGCGGGTGATTTCTTTGAGTGTATCGAGCGTGACATCGATAGCCCGCTGCATCGCCTGCAGCTCTACCTCTTGCTTGACCATACGCATACGTGACAGGTGCTGCCGTAAATCGAGTAGCTCCAGGTTGGGATTGACGTCTTTGACCTTTTGGATAAACTCGGCGCGGGCTGGATTGGTATACATACCCAGCCAATCAATGAACTTAGGGCTCGCACCGAGGGTGGCGACATGTTGGACTTTCTTGAGGCGCGAGGTCAGCTGCTTCCAGCCCTCTTTTTCAAACACCACTTCCTGTACGCCGGATATACGCTTCAAAACATCAAAATCAATCGCGCCGTCAAACTGCTCACGCACGACTTCACGGGGCGGAACGACCAAATACTCCTTGCCCTTGTCCATTACCAGCAGCAAATTAGGCTCGCTGATCCCTGTCAGGTACCAGAAGCTACGGTCCTGATGAAAGGGGTAAGCCTCGTCCGCCGCCTGCTGCATCAGCCCGTTCCCGGCAATCACAATCGGGGCAGTGCCAGTAAACAGCTGGCGGAGTCGTTCTCGGTTATTAGCAAAAAAGGAACTGTCGAAGGATGGTTCACTCATATTGGTCTAGCGTAGCACATCCGGGCGCAGACACAATATAAGCGGTATTGTCAGGCTAGTCGCCGACGGATACCAGCTTCTTTTTGTTGCCGTTGGATGCCTTTGCGTTCAACAGCACTTCAGTCTGATGGCGTTGGTCTTGGACTTCGAATATGCGCACCGCCAGCTCAGCCTCGCGTCTTCGGAAGCGGTGCTTTACCAATTTGAAGGCGGCCTCACCGTACGTACGTCGTTTTATCTCAAGCCCTTTATAGCGCAATTCCTCGGAACTCGTAACGCCCGCCAACTTGGCGGCAACAGCGTCGATTCCCGCCAATTGCATACCATTTTCAGTAGCCTGTGACGTCAGGTTGACTGCCTGCGTTTCAGGAGGCAGCTTACCGGCTTTGATGCGCTTGGCAATCACTTTGGCTTGCGCGGCCTGTATCTGCTCAAGCTTCTTAGGATTCATGAGCGCCAGGCCGGTCATAATGGCGCCACTCGCATCAGCAAACATCTCTTCGGATATCTCGCCCTTACGCAACTGAGCGGCCAGCTGCTTCTGGCGTCCATCGACAAATTTATTTGTCAGTAAGGCCTGGTTAGCCATCTCACGTACCCGCTCGGCGGCGCTCAGGCGGTCGGCCTCGGAACCGAACGCAGCTGCATTCTCGGGCCGGAAAGGACTTTTTTCCTGCCACAGAGCTTCAGATTCGTCCCGAGCCTGGTTGCGGGCTTCCACGTAACCCCCTCCTACTTCTGCGGCCAAAGCTAAGGCAGTACTGCCCAGCTGCCAAGCACTGTGTGGGTCTATGTGCTCGGCGCCTTGGCGGGATTCCAACTGACCGACAACATTCAAATGAATGGCGTGTTCTTCGACAGGAGATGGTGGCATGTGAGGAGTGTGTTCACCTGGCATAGTACAACCATTGTACCAAAACGTAAGCAGCATACCACCTGGAGCACATAGCTCGTAACAGGTATACTGTAAGGGTATGACCGAAGCGCTGAGTACTAAACTGAAGAACCTACCCGCCCAACCCGGTGTCTATTTCCATAAAGACAGCGAGGGTGCGATTATTTATGTCGGTAAGGCGGCTAGCTTACGTAACCGTGTTCGGCAGTACTTTCAGGCCTCCCGGCGGCGCGACCCCAAGACCGAAGCCCTCATCGCTGAAATTGTCGACACCGATTGGATTACCGTAGATAGCGAGCTGGACGCCCTATTCGTCGAAGCCGAGATGGTCCGCCGCTACATGCCGCGCTACAACATTTTGCTACGTGATGACAAAAGCAGCACCTATGTGCGCATTAACTACGCCGATGATCATCCAGCAATTACCTATACCCGCCGGCCGCTCGATGACAAGGCCGAGTATTTTGGGCCCTATTTTAATGCCGGCGAGGTGAAGCGGGCTCTCAAATATTTGCGGCGTATCTTCCCCTACTCCACCCACACCGGGATCCTTCCCAAACGAGCCTGTCTGCAATTTCACCTGGGGCTATGCCCTGGCATCGAAGAGGACAAGACTCCGCTGGCCGACTACAAAGCAAATCTCCGCAAGCTCATGCAGTACCTGCGCGGTGACCGTGAAAAATTGCTGGAGCGCATGGAAAAAGAAATGGCCAGTGCCGCCAAAAAGCAGGACTTTGAGACAGCCGCCCACATCCGTAACCAGTATTTCGCCATCAAAGCCCTCAGCAAACAAATTGTCTTTTCCGACAAAGAGTTCCTGGATATCAGTAAAGACCGCGGGCTCCAGGGTCTGCACGATTTACTGGGACTCTCCAAGCTGCCCTATCGGATAGAGGGCTACGACATCAGCCACATGCAAGGCACCGACAATGTGGCAAGTATGGTGGTATTCACTAATGGTATCCCCGATAAGGCCGCCTACCGTAAGTTCAAGATGCGTCTGCCGGGCAACAACGACTTCGGTCACATGGAAGAAGTGATTACCCGTCGCTGCAGCGAGAAAAACGTGAAACAATGGGGCCTGCCCGACCTGTTCTTGATAGACGGCGGTAAGGGTCAGGTGGGCGCCGCCATCAAAGCCCGCGACGCCCTGGGTATTAACCGGCCGATGATTGGCCTTGCCAAACGCGAAGAAGAGATTGTCGTACACCTCGAAAAATCATTCGTAACCGTTTCCAAGCTGGAGCTGCACAAAATGAATGCCATCACCCATGAAAGTGATGACTTTGTGTTGCTATTGCTGCCCAAGAATTCAGACATCGTCAAACTGATCCAGCGGGTTCGTGACGAGAGCCACCGCTTTGCCGTCAGTTATCACTCCGTGCTTAAGCAGAAGCGTCAGGTAGCCAGCCTGCTCGATGATATTCCCGGTGTCGGTCCTGCCACCCGCAAGAAACTCATCAAAACCTTTGGCAGCCTGCGCGGCGTCAAGGATGCACCGTTTGACGATATCGTCAAAGCCGTTGGCGAAGCCAGGGCCGAAACTATTGCCAAGCACCTCGGCATCAAACCCAACCCCGCGAAGCATAAGTTTTTTGACACATGAGCTGTTGTGCTTTTAAAATGGATTATGCAGCACAATTTTTCTCTTGCTCTCACGTTCGACGATGTACTCCTTAAGCCCGGATACTCCGGATTTGAACGCAGCGACATTAGCCTGGTTACCCAACTCACCAAACGCATTGCCCTGAAGGCGCCGCTCACCGCAGCCCCTATGGACACCGTTACCGAACATCAACTTGCTATCGCCCTCGCTCGCCTCGGGGGCGTTGGTTTTATTCACCGTAATTTATCAGTCAAGGACCAAGCCGCACAGGTAGCCCTGGTCAAACAAGAGAAACTGTTGGTCGGTGCCGCCGTCGGCTCCAGCTCAGGCTATGAGGCGCGGGTCAAAGCGCTCATCGACGCCGGCGTGGACGTTATTTTAGTGGATAGTGCCCACGGCTACGCCCGTAAAGTCATTCAGACGGTGCGTTACATAAAAGAGAATTTTGACATAGATGTCATTGCTGGCAATGTGGCTACCGCCGA
>DASPHS010000127.1:0-3709 GCA_035629475.1 Saccharimonadales bacterium (SeqCode) | reverse complement strand
CCGCGGTCTACATAACTACAAGGAGGAGACCCATGACATCATTTGAAGCGGCGGCCCAGCATATTACCCGTTTCGACACCGTACCACCCGCACAAGTTCCGTTGGCACCAGCAGAAACGAGCACGCGGGATGCTAATAGATGGCGACGGCGTGCAGCAGTGGTTGGGGCTTTGGTCGTCGGCGCATTTGGCGTAGAGGCGGCCACCGACGCCGTCAGCAGCCAAGCAGCGGCACCGAGTTGCTACGGTGATTACTGTTCCGGGCAATATGCCAATGAAACAGGGTGTGACCAGGATGCCGAAACGATTACCAGCGCTATTATTAGCCAGAATACGCTGAACACCAGCATCACCATCTCGCGGGAGCCAGGCATTAGCTTTGGCGGTGGTGATAGTAAAGAAGTTGGTAAGCTAGAAGTACGTGAATCTGAGCGCTGCGGTACTGTCTGGGCGCGGCTCAACACCCGTGACGGCGCCAGCGTGTCCATGAACGGCATCAATAGTATCGGCATTAAACAAGATGGTGGCTACACCCAAAAGCGGCACATTGGCGGCGAATTCAATGGTTCACCCTCGGCAGTATCGTTCACGCCCATGATTTATGGCCGTGACCGCTCGTACCGCGCATTCGTACAGTCCAAGAGCTATAACTTTACATCCACCAATGGGACATACTGGGTCGAGTCGTGAGTGATAGCGCATTATTATTCCGTTTAGGCTGTCTGCTTGTAGTCGTAGTCGTTCTGGTAGTTATTGCTATCAGGATGGCCAACCGATCGGACCTCCCACCCAGGCAGAAGCGACTTGTAAAGAGCATAGCCATAGCAGCCCCTCCGCTGCTATGGCTGATTACAGCCCTTTTGTAGGCCGATGCTGCTTGGCCCGCGACCCCCGGGGGCCAAGCAGCATACCAGTGCTTACAGTATTGAAATTTTTATGTTTTTAGTATATAATTGCGCGCGAATGCGACACGCTCCGTGTAGGTGTTTTGTACAAGATAGTCTTTGTACAGCATTCAGCTTTGTACCTACTTAGCACCATCCACCCGTCACCCCGACCCCCCTAGAGGAGATCGAGATGAAGCGCACGCGTATCGTCACCGTCCTGACCGCAGTCGCCCTGACCTTCAGCATCGCTGCCTGCCGAGGTAACGACGAGCCGCCGGCCGCACCCGCGACCACCGCAGCCGCCGACGCCTCCGCCCAGGAACAGCCCACTGCTGATGCGACGGAAGACCCGACTGCCGACGAGACGACTGAGCCCGCCCCTACGGACGAGCCCACCGATGAGCCCGGCAAGGACAACACGACAGAGGAGCCCCCTTCGACCGAGGAGAACGACTTCCCCAAGGCCAACAAGAAGGCGCCCAACCCGTGTGGCCTGTTCAGCAAGACCGCTGTCCAGGAGGTGCTCAAGAAGCCCCTTCCGAACTACAAGAACGGCCTCGATGGCTCGACGTACGGCACGGATGTCAACGGCAACCCCGCCCGCATCTGCGTCCACGTCGACCGCAAGAAGCCGTCCACCAGTGCCATGGTTCTCGTCAACTCGTTCGACCACTGGGAAAGCGCCCGCAGCTACGTGATCCGTACCCACGATGACCTCGTGCAGACCAACGGCGTCTACCAGGGAATCGACGGCAACTACAAGTTCGACGGCACCACCATTCAGCGTGGCAATGTCGGCTCGTGGTCGTTCATCGTCTTCAACAAGACGCAGGGGATGATCATCGTCGCCAAGAACAAGCTGGTTGCGACCATCTTCTTCAACGGTGTCCCGAGCGACGACTACGAGGAACTGCTGGCGCACGCTGGACGACAGGTGGAGGCCACTATGGAGTAACCCCAGGCGGTGCAAGAAGGTATAGGGCAGGTCGGAAGCCGCAAGGCATCTGGTCAAGCGTGGAGCGGAGAATCACCATCGATCGTTCACCGATCACCTTCTCCGCTCCACGTCTTATACCCAGTCGTGTCATATATGATATATTCCCGTGTATACGTCGTCCGCTATCAATAAAAAATAGATTGCATAATATACTTATGTGCGATGCGCCTCGACACCATACCCCTGAGCCTGAAGATAAGGATTACTACATACAATAAAAGACCCGGACATACATCCGGGTCTTTTATTGTGCGACTGTATGTTATACAGCTTTCTTGAGGTAGTCTTTCAGGTGTTCAAGTGCCTTGTTCGCATCTTTGATAGCTTTTTTAAGATCCTTGTCCTGGGCGTCACCTTCGTGCAACGCACTCAGCATCTCACGGGCCTTTTCCTTGGCCACAGTCGTCTTTTCAATTGCCAGGTGCATATCCTTTTGGGCGGCACCCTTCAGAGCTTCAGCCTGGGTCGTTGCCTCGGTGATGAGGTTTGCCATCTGCGTGTGCAGCTTCTTTAGTTGCTTTTCGGCCTCAAGCATACCGTTCTCAGTTGCTTGCTTAATGTCATCACGTGTTTCTTTGCCGCTTTTAGGAGCAGTCAAGACACCAGCCACATAGCCGGCGACTGCTGCTATGGCAGCACCAATAGCCCAGCCTTTGGTAGATTTCTTCATGTTAACTCCTTGTTACTTTCTTTTTTGCTGTGCCATTTCAACGACGCTCTTTACAAAGCGGAATACCCCAACGGGGCCGGAAGCGTTTTTAAACACTTCACCGACAGCTTCGGCAGATTCGATAACCTTTTCTGCCTTGGTGGTAATGAGGCGCAACGTCTGCAGCAGCCGGATAACCAGTACTGCCACAACAATGGCCAGGATTATAAAGATTGCTAATGCGGCTCCGAGGATAACCAGAAGAATTTGTTGCGTTGTGCTTAAGTCCATACTGGTAGTATACAACAATTCCTATGTGTCAATGCTGTAAGATTACTTACGCAAGCGCTCCTCGAGGTAGGCACGGAAAGCTGGCCCCAGCTCATCGTCTACCAGTGCGTGATCCACAATAGCCTGTAGGTAACGGCCCTTGTCGCCGGCGTCGTGCCATTCGCCTTCAATAAAGCGACAGTAGACGTCGGTCGAACGAGCAAGTTCATTAATAGAATCAGCCAGTACGATTTCGCCGCCCACACCTATCTTTTCCTGTTCGATAATGGGCAGGATGTCAGGTGTCAACAAGAAGCTACCGACTGAAGCGAACCGTGAAGTCGTGGCGTCGGGGCCGGGCTTCTCCATCAGGCCGCCTACCTTGTAGGTATGCTCATCGACCTGGTCGGTCACGTCAATAATGCCCAAGCGCTTGGTGTCTTCGTCATTGACCTTTACGGCTGAAATAACGGGGCGGCCGGTCTGCTCGTACGCCTCAAGCAGCTGTTGCGGATAAGGGATTTCACAGCGGAAGAAGTCATCGGCAAACAAAAAGAAGAATGGCTCGTCGTCGCGCAGCAGGTGACGAACATTCAACAAAGGACGGGCATTACCCTTAGGAGTACCCTTCTGGCGAACGTATACAAAGTTAGCCAGCTCGGCAATGTCCCTGATCTGATCAGCCAATGAGTCCTTGCCCTTGGCACGCAAATCAGCTTCCAAATCCTCGGAACGGTCAAAGTGGTCCTCAATGGCCCGCTTGCTATAGCCTGTCACAATAATGATGTCAGTCACGCCAGCAGCTACTAATTGCTCGACAATAATCTGAATAACCGGCTTATCGACAATAGGCAGCATTTCCTTAGGCATAGCTTTCGTTTGCGGCAAGAAACGGGTACCAAACCCG
>DASPHS010000126.1:0-20466 GCA_035629475.1 Saccharimonadales bacterium (SeqCode) | reverse complement strand
GCCGCTTTATGCAGTCAGACCCGGTTGAGGGCGGCAATGCCAATGCCTATATTTACCCGGCTGACCCGGTAAATGGCAGGGATACCGACGGTAACTTTGCCTTCCTAGCGCCCGTAGCGTGGTTTGTAGTAAGACAAGTGGTTACAGCTGTCGTGTTCCACTATGTGGCAAAGACCATCGTGAAGGTTACGCCACCACCATATCGCGCGCCTGTCCAAACCGCAATCAACATAGCCAGCTTTGCCTCCCCTAGCAAGGCGGCCAGCAAAGTTGTGGCAAAAGCGCCAGTTATCGTCTCGAAGCCAGCAAAAGCGGTCAAAGATGTGTTTGGCGGTTCAGCAGTGAAGCCGACCGTAGTTCATGGAAACTCTAGGGCCAGTACTAAGCCAACGGCAATCTATCAGTTGTATGAAAAAGGTACGAACATATATCTTAAAACGGGAATTACTAGTAATCCCATTCCTGAAAATAGGTATCCAAGGGCATTCATGAGTGATAAATATATGGAATTTCCTTTAGGGGGTCCAGACGTAAGGGTAAATAGGTCAGATGCATATGATATGGAAAGATTTATGGTTATGAAAAATCCAGGCCCATTAAATAAGGAGAGGTGGCTCAATAGATGAGTAGCAGAAGGCATATAGCCACAGGCGGCGTCGTTTTATACGTAAATAGAAATGCTAATGTGTGGAGCAAGTTCACATCGTCAATACCGTTGGAGAAAATTACTAGCAATTGCGATCCTGATGCGCCAATTGAAATAATTGTCGTCTACATAATCCCAGGCTTTCGGAATCCGGTCGAGTTCTCTGGCGCTAGGATAACCATCAAATCCAGGAAAGGACCCAAGCGCGTGCAGGTTGAGGCCGCCATACCCGACATGCCGTTCCCCGAAGATAATCCGGACGTAGCTAAAAAGATAGTGTTGGACCTAATGCTCGAAGCCGTAAAAGAAGTCGAAACTTATGCGAACAGGAATAAAATTATCAAAGGCGAACTTACTGGCGCTAGAAGCGTTATGGATAAACTTTGGGAAAAGTGGGATGTATCAGACTTTCGCTATAGCATTCCGGCAGGCCTGGAGTATTACGACTTACCTAGAGTAAACGAGTACACAACTCGGGTTTTTATAGAAAAACTTCCGACAGGAAGAGAGAGGCACTACAATATTGTGCTTGATGAAGATGGCAATGAAGTAATGTAACTGCCATAAGTACGTAAAGCAGGGTTGCTGGATTTAAGAGGTACGGCCTCAATTGACTACTAGGCAAGGTTTCAATCGTGACTGATTTAGTATACGAAGGTAAAAAATTCAAAACATGGAACGTGGCAAGACTCGCCGAAGCCTTGTCTGAAGACTGGCATGACTTAAACCCCGAACTGACTGTAAATAAAAAAACAGCATACGGCTATAAAGCAATGAGGATCTCATTCCCCAGTAGTCTACGCGTAACAATAGATATGAGTAATACAAAAATTCCTGATGAAAGTAGGGTTAGCCCTTTACTTAACTTAAGCCTAAGCCCCGATCCTGATGACATCAATATGCATGTACTCAATACATTTCAGCTTGCAGACTTTATGTCCCTTTTTCCTGAGCTTTCAGACAGGAAGACGCTTTTTGTAATTGGCGTAAATGAACCATGGATAGGATCTCATTTTGCAAGAGCCGCATATCTATGCCAATCGCTTATTAAAGTACTATCAACTTTTGATACTTGTTTCGATTTCTTAATTTCCGATACGTATACTATTGCAGGCATAGTACTTGACACGAAAAGTCTGCACATGGGGCAATATCTAAATCGGGTTAAAGCTTATAGACTAGCAGAGATTTATGGTCACAACGAAAAGCTTGATCAGGCTGCTGAGGCTATATGTGCTAGTGCACGCCAAAATGATATGGCTAAGCGTGATTTGGACCGTATATGTGCTACAAAATCACCCGGAAGCGCATCTTGGCTTTATACTCAAGACATGATAGATGATTTGTGTAAGCATAATAGTGCGGCCTAGAATCACAATATAATCCTATGAACAATAATATATCGCATAAGGATAGGGCATATGCCAAATGGACTATAAACAAAGTTGCTGAAGTGCTTTGTGACGAGTGGAAGGACCTAAACCCCAAACTGGATAAAGACATATTTGTTTATGAAAAGAAAGTTACTCAGATTTCTTTCAAAGGTGAAGTAAACGTAGCCCTAATGCTTATGAAGCAAAGATTTCCTAGAAATGTACTTTACGTTAAGCCTAAGTCCCATACCAAATGACATTACTACCCATGTTTTAAACACCCTGGATATGGGGGTCTTCGTAGATCTAATACCTAAGCTAGATAATAAAAACGCCTTCGCGATTGCAAAAGACGAACCATGGACTGGTTCTCTCCTTTCCGAGTCATCCGAAGTCATGCACTCTATAATTAAAGTAATGTTAAATTTTGAGTCCTGTTTCCATCTTTTGCTGGATGACGAGTATGAATTTGCTGATACAAAGATTAATTCAACAAATCTTAGCCTGACTCATCACCTGAATCAGGTCAAGGCCTATAGGTTGGCTGAAATATACGGACATGTTGAAAAGTTAGATGAAGCCGTGAAGGCAATTAAGGATTTTGCACATAAAGACGAGTTGTCGCGGCGCAGATTAGATCAACTCCGCCAGGCAGGTTCCGCAGAGGGTATGAATTGGCTGTATACGCCAGAACTGCTAGAAAGATTACGCAATTAAAAAACAAGTCACGCACTATCCTGTTCCATGTTGAATATGATTAGGAGTTATCGCATGAAACGATGTACAGGCAACTACCCAAGTGATGCTACCGTCGGTCAACTTGGCTTAATGATTTGTACTGGAAAAGGATATATTGGTGAGTAATATTAGGGTTTTCACCCACCCGCACCCCATTAATGATAGTGCCATTGACGCGACTATTCTTGTTCCTGTGGTTGAAGCTGTTTACTCAGACCACTACGATTACGAACAAGTGCCTGCATCTGCGATAGACAGAAACCTTTACCGCTTGCAGACATCGCCGCTACTTGTCCGCGATCTGAATCTGGATGATATCGTAATGGCAGATGACAACGGAATATTTGTCGAATTAGTAAAAGACAGTGGCAAATTTGGCTTTAGGATAGGTATGGAAATTCATCATGAGGATCATGATGAATTACAGAAATACGACAAGGTTGTAGAAAAGTTAAAAGAGCTTGATTGCGATATAGAGTTTTACTCACGCCAATTAGTTGGTGTCGTCGCGAAGAATAGATGGAAAGCCCGTAAGGTCCAAAAAAAGCTTTTAAGACTAGTGGACGAAGGGCTGATAATTGGGGTCGAGACCAACAGAGCATAGGCGGTCTTACGGGACGCATTACTGATTGGAGCCGAACGGATATGCTAAGTATGCAGAAATTATTGAGTAGGAAGTGCGAGAAAAAGGGCAGCATATGAAAAATGATTATCAGGAAGCATGGACAGTAAGTGAAGGCAAATATGATGGCCATCGTATAACGGTGCGCAAAAATGTCGGCGCCAGGTCGCTCTGTGGGGATGCTGCATATCCATTCAGGCTCGGTATTGCAATTCCATTTCTAGATCCTCAAAAAGATGGCATGCCCCTCAAAGGTGAAAATGAAATATACAACAGGATTGAAGATTTGATATGCGACTATTTTGAGCCGCATAATTCCGGAGTGCTTTGCTTGGTATTAACCACACAAGGCATGAAAGAATTCATCCTATACACGAATACAGACAAGCTAGTCGATTTAATAGGTTCCCTAAAGATTCATTTTTCGGAATATGATATCCAGCACTATGTCGAGCAGGATACGGAGTGGGAAGTTTACGGGCAGTGGAAATAAGTAGTTTGAAGCCTTGATCTACTGCGTCGAGGAATATGCTTAGCTCATTGGTAGATGTAGTTGGTAGTGCCTATGCTAACTCTATCATCTGTTATTATTACTTTATGAACGGTCCGACCGCTGACAAGATTTCTGTGTCCGAGCAAGATATGTTCGATACGCTGTTTGCTGCTTATATGGCAGTAGCGGAGCCAACCCTACAGAAAGATAAATATTTGGTGCCGGTTGGGATGCGTCTAAGCAAGAACGGTGAGCCGTCGCTTGTCGGTCTCATGCCGGAAGGTGACGTAGATAGCGACCCTGCAGTACACCTGCGTGTGTATAGGAAGTTACTAAACCAAACATCCGCGGGTGATGTCGCCTGTCTGCTCGCCTACGATGTGAGGCTCAAGGAAAATGCTGAGTACGAGGACGCAATCAACATTGAGCTGGAGGCAAAGTCAGGGGCGAGAGCCCAACTGGTTATTCCCTATAAATTTTCAGGCTGGAGAAAGAAGTTGCAGCTTGGGCCAGTGGCGCGCATTCAGCCAGGCGCAGCCAGAATTTACTTAGCTAGCTAATAAATGAGCGGAGGAGAGCCTAAGCTGGTATATACTGAAAACATAAGCAGCAAAGTCTCCAATACCACAATGCAGAAACAAAAACTCAAACTGTCCGAACTGGACTTGCGACTCATCGCCTTCTTCCGCCGAACGTTCATACCTGTGGCCCGATTTTCCATATTCTTGCTGTTCTTTTGGTTCGGTTTGATTAAGTTGATTGGCCTCAGCCCGGCAAGCCCGCTGGCCGAGGCGCTGACAGCCAAGACGGTGGGCATGGAACACTTTGACCTGCTGTTCTACGCACTTGCGGTCATAGAATGCATCATAGGTATCTTGTTCCTCTTTCCCAAGGCAACACGCGTAGTCATACCCTTGCTGCTGTTCCATATGGTCATCGTGTGTTCGCCGCTGATCCTCGTACCTGGCCACACCTGGCAGCAGTTTGGTATACCCAATCTCGAGGGCCAGTATATTATCAAGAACGCAGTGGTTATTGCCGTCGCTATCGGCATTGCAGCATCGGCGACACCCCTTAAATCCCAAGAGCGTTAGGATGAGCGCCACACCTCACAAGCTCGCAAAGCTCGAACAAGCCGTCCGCCAAACGTACGAAGCAAAAGACCCGCAGCGGGCAGCTTGGGCTGACTGGCTGTATGACACGCATGTCTTTACAGTCGCAGATTACGCCCAAAGCCTGGCTGAGCGCTATGATGTGCCGGTCTATATGTGCCGTGCGGCGGCAGTTTTGCATGATATTGCGGACGCCTCTATGTCGCGGTTTGACCCTAACCACGAGCAGGCCAGTATGGACATTGCCCGGCAGCTGTTGGACGCCGCCGGCTATGATGCTGCAGAGATTGGCATCATCGTGGATGACGCTCTGAAATTACATAGCTGCCATGATGGTCAGCGGCCAGACACGCAAGTCGGCAAGGTGCTGGCAACTGCCGATGCGCTGGCGCACCTGCAGACGGATTTTTATACGTACGCCACCGAAACTATGATGGATGACATGCCAATAGATAAACGTCGAGCGTGGGCGGCCAAGAAAATACGCCGGGATTTTAACGATAAAATTGCCTACGATGCCATCAGGGAAGAAGCACGGCCTTACTACGAAAAACTTGCTGCACACTTCAATAACGAAGATAGAGTCTAACTTCATGCAAAATACACCCTGTACCTATAGAATTTCCGTCAAGGCAATCATTAAAGATGCTGCCGGGAGCGTACTGCTGGGCCGTGAAAAAGATGGCACATGGGAGCTGCCAGGCGGCGGCCTAGAGCACGGTGAATCCGCGCCGGCAGCACTCAGCCGCGAGATTGCCGAGGAAACCGGTTTTACCGTGGACTGGATAAGCGAACAACCCGTAGCCTTCTGGACTATTAACAAAGAGGTAGGCTCGCCCACACTCAAGTGGTTCGCATTCGTAGCCTACGAAGCCAAGGTGTCCGGACAATTTGCGCCCAGCTTTGGTGCCAATGACGAAGTTGAAGAAGTGCGCTATGTCAGCCCGCAAGAGGCTCAGGCCCTCAAGCTACACGACAATACAAAGCCGTTCTTCCTGCTATGATGGGGGTATGAAACTATTCATAATCAGCCCTAACGCCGATTTCCCGACGAGGGTAAACTAGTGGACTACTCACAATTCACAAAAAAGCTGACACTACCCACGGATTTTACGGCGCCGGAACGGCTGACGTTCAAAGACATAATTGCTCACCCACTCACCAGGACAGACCTGCAGGCAGACCTGGAAGGTGTGAATTCCAGTATTCAGACTATTCAGCAGACGCGGGGCGGTTCATGGCCAACAGAAGCATTGACCGAGGCGTTTGATCTGCTTGACTTGGCTTGGCACGAACGCGAGTTTATGGATGCCAACTCCCTGGCCTATGTAATCTACGACACGAATGACACATATATAGGTTGTTTTTATCTATATGCCATGGGTGTACGAACCGAGCTGACTGAGGAGCTTTTACCGTACGATGTTGATGCGAGCTGGTGGGTGACGACCGCTGCGTACGAAGCAGGTTATTACCAAAAAGTGTACGATGCGATGCGGCAGTGGCTTGCTGCTGACTTTCCGTTTAGTAAGGTGTACTACTCTAATATGAAGATGCCTGAGCCTCAGGACTGATTGGTATAGTAAGTCCATGCAAGACACATTTCCCCAATGGAACAACGCCGCCGATTGGTACGACCAAAACATGGGCAGCACCGGCGATGCGCTCAACGCTGGCATTATTCGACCGCTGGTACTGGAGATGCTCGGCGATATAGGTGGCAAGCGGGTGCTGGACGCTGGTTGTGGCAGTGGCTACCTGGCGGCTGAACTGGCTGAGCGCGCACAGCAGGTGACTGGAACCGATTTTGCCCCGAATTTCGTAGCCATCTGCAAGCAAAAATATGCAGACCGCGACAACCTGGATTTTCTGCAGCACGACCTCACTGCGGCTTTCCCGTTTCCTGACGCCTCGTTCGACGTCATTGTCTGCAAGATGGTGCTGCAATATGTGCCGGATGTCCACATGTTTGCCGCCGAGGCACAGCGGCTGCTCGCACCCAATGGCACTGTGCTGGTGATTGTGGACCATCCCTTCCGCGCGGCTTACTTTAATGCACAGCGTGCTGGCGGCCCCGCAAGTGACTTGTTTGCTGGCCAGGCACAAACCAAGATGGGGCTGTGGGGTAAGACCGAGCTGACGTGGTATGCCCGCACCACCAGCGACTATGTGCAGGCTTTTACGAATGCTGGACTGCGCCTGATTGCCATGCGCGAGCCCTTGGAGCGGGTGGATGCCACGCATCCCATCCCGTTCAGCGTACTTGCCCTGCAGTTCGGCAAGTAATTGCCCTTATGCTACAGGTACGGTAGTATCTACATATGAAAGAGCTATACTTTGTTGCCTTGCTCCTGGTGGTTGCTGCATTCTGGACGTTCGTTGATCGGCGATTTCCCAGCACCCGAGTTCCGTTTTTGTACCAGGAAAAGCTGTGGCTGAATTTCCTGACGAACTTTGTTTTTGCGGCCATTATTGGCATCATCGTTTGGTACGTATTGTAAGAGCAGCCAAGCTACAGTAAAATAAGACCCCTAAGTGCTGCCAGTTGGTTGCAAACTGCAGGGATGATAGAAAGGTGGGGTAAAGAGTATGGGCTTGTTTAGCAAACCAAAGCAGCGTATTACCATTTCAAACGAGGAGCGCAGCACGCTGGACGGACTGGCTGCTGCATTAAAAGCACGCAAATTAAAGGACACCAAAGTATCTTCCGTGCAGCAGCTCGATGACCAGTGGCAATTCGTTGTCAGCTGCAAGCAGGCCGAGGCTCTCTATTACCAGGAGGTTCTGCCGCTGCTGTATGATTCGGACGAAACACTGTCTTGCGAAGCGCTGTTGGAGTTTGACGACGAAATTGAACGTGTTAAGAAATGCCCCCAGGAGCTCCTTGTATCTTTCAGCCTGAAGTCAGGCTATGCTTTTGGTGACGATGCCGAACATGCTTTCATGCAAAAGCTGCACGGTCTTATAACGCAGACGCCGCAGGACAAGCCAGCGGCAGTGGCTTATTACATCGTCAGTGGCGCATCGGCCACTATGTCTATCCCATGCGCTGACCCGCAAGCCATGGAGCGGAGCGTCAAAAACATATTCAAGGCCGTCAAGATTGAACAGTTTATGATCAGCGTTGCAGACCGCGACCGCGCCTAATACTAGAAGTATCGCACCAGTTGAGGTAGCGGCAACGCAAACATACCTCGGATCGGTATGTACGTTATCTAATAGTTATATTGCTGCTGTAGTGCAATCATGGAGGCATCCTAACAACAAGGGCGGTAATTATGGCCGAAAAGGCAAGCGAACGTAGACTAGCAGAAAACGAGGTCGTTTTTCGTAAATATAACGAGCAGGTGCAGGAGGGGTTTGACGTCCTCAACCGGACCGCCCTCGAAGAAGGCGAGCCGCTGTACGAGTACGGCCAGGATGCGCCGCTGCATTTTTACTGTGAATGTTCCGACGAGAACTGTCGTACGCGCCTCCTGCTGAGCCTCCATACGTACAATCAAACCCACACCAAAAAAGACACCTTTGTGATCGTTTGCGGCCATGAGGTTCCTGATGTCGAGCGCGTTATCGAAACGCAGCCGACATACTGCGTTATTCAAAAGTACAAGGAGCCGCCCGCATCCGCAGAAGCTCTTCAGCCTACAGACGTCCATAATGTGTAGGCGCATTGTGCTGATGCTTGCGCTCTGCACGTAGCTGTACGATACTTTGCCTAAAGGAGTGAAGTATATGGATGCAAAAGGATATGAACGGATTACACAGGCAGTAGAGGGCACCGGTATCACGGACGTGCTCCCTCGGCCCCAAGAAGGAGAGAATGTCAGATTTGTCACCCTCGAATACACGAGAGATATCGTTCCGGCAGATGTACTAAACGCCCTTGGTGCGGCGGGACTTGCTTACCGGGCTCCTGCAAGGACGATGGACGATAACGGCTATCCCAACCTGCATGTCATAGGCATGATGACCGGCAGCATTACTTTTGAAGATAAGACGGTCACCCGCAATCGCTAATCGTCCGATTGAGCTACTACTGAAAAACACCCGGGACAGTCCCGGGTGTTTTACTAGAGGTCAGTTACGCTAGTTAACCGTGGTGAGCAGGAACATACCGTCCAGAGCGTGTGGACGACCGGTCGTGGTGTCCGGAATGAAATCCAGGATGACGTACGTACCGGGGTTTACGTTCAAGTTCAGCTGTGCGTAGCGCTGGGGTGACAGCGTACCAAAGCTCAAGACACTGCCGCCAGGAACGGTGGGGTCAGCTCCGGTACCGGCCAGCCAGGCTGATATCTGGGCGTTTGTTGTACCTTGCTTAACTTGCACGAATCGGGTGAAGTGCAGTTCGCGTGACTTGTTATAGATATTCAGAGCGCCGGTGTGTAGCTTGCCATTAAAGCTGTTCACAATAAAGCGGTCGGTCTGGACATCGTTCATCTGGACTGACTGGTCGGCATAGGGGTTAATGGCCTGCGATTGACCAATCACACTAAACTTCTTGGCCGTGGTCGATGGCTTAACCGTTGGCGACGGGTTCAGCTGGGCTACATAGTACGAGCCTGCTGGCATGATTAGTTTGAATGATACTGATCCCGGCGCGCTCAGGCCACCATAAAATGTCGTGTTTTGGGTAAACCATTGCATTGCTGACGCTGCAACCTGACCGCCCTGACCGGCTTCCATAATCTTCTGGTCCATCTGGGTGAGTGTTACGCCGTTACGGAGTTGGAAAATCTCAGGATCTGCCGTCGCATATGAGCTGCTGACTTGTACGTCAACGATTGGCCCGGCTTGCAGTACTTGTCCTTGCTGGATCGTTATTTGCCCAGAGGTGTTCTGGCTGATTTGTAATTTGTTGACCGTGGCGGCACTGGCTTGTGTGGTTACCAGTGCACCGGCTGTCAGCACGCTTGCCGTGACGACTGCCAGGAACTTGGATAGTACGTTCATATATACCCTCCTTGAAGCCTGTATGGCTCCGTTAATAATGGTTGTCGCGCTGGAGTGCGCAACAAGCAAAGTATAGGCTGATTAGCGGGGTAGGGTAAGCGTACTTTAAGCGAACATTGCTGTATAGTTATGGTAATAACTGGAGGGGAACACAGCCATGGGGAAATTTGATACTGACATACTGGCTGTCGGGGCCGAATATGTTGTCGACATAGCAAGCCAGGCACTTACCAACGGTGGATTTGTCGCTTTTGACCGGCCTGACTACTATACGGAGCTGCTGCAGCACTGCGCTACCAGGCAGCGTGGCTTGCTGGAGGACGACCCCTCGTTCAAACAAATCATTCCGTACCTGGTGTTGACGCATGAAGACAGGGTATTCTACTATGCCCGCCCTGCGGGTATTAATGAGCAACGGCTGGCGAACAAAATTTCCATTGGCGTGGGTGGTCACATCGAACTTGAAGATATTGCTCACGCCGACCAGACTATCCAGGCGGCGGTTACGCGGGAAGTCAAAGAGGAAATTGGCGAGAACGTCACGGTCACCACTATTACGCCCCTCGGGTTTCTGTATAACGAGGCAAGCCAGGTTGACCGCGTCCACCTGGGCATCCTGATGATCGGCACGGCCTCGACGGCTGAACTGCAGGTAGATGACGAAGAAATTGGCCGCCATGGCTTCGTTACGGCTGAGCAGCTGGACCAGATGGTGCAGGGTGGCGGCTACGAGGCTGAAAACTGGACCAAGATAGCTTGGCAGCACGTCCGGCAGCGTCTCAATATACAGCAGTAGCTCACCAGAGGTGGCCTCTACCACCCAGTACCCCTCCATAGCCCGGGGTATTGTAATTTACATGTATATAGTATATAATATGTAAATTAAAGTGAGTGATTGGTCCGTTATGATGCTTGAGACATTTCCCGTACAGCCTACTGCCGAAGAGCAGTTAGACCGCAAGCGCGCCGAAGGTGACGTTATTGCTACGGCATATTTTGCGGGGCAGGTTCGTGGCGTTACCGATGTTACGCTCCGTGATTACCGCACAGAATGGCCACGCGATACTACGTACGCGTCCTCACATCGCGCCAAGAGTCCAATGGTGAGCGCCCTTGAAGCACATGACCCTGACTTTTACGGGGATGCAGCCAATGCTTTTGCCCAGGAGGCGTTGGGTACCGGACCGGAATATACCGAGGCCATGCTGCTCGATTTAGCGCAGGATACTACTAATACGGACGTGGGCCGACGGGGCGCCCGCAGTATGCTCCATGAATTTACTGGTCACAAACGTCGCATGCAAGCAATCATTGCTGAGCAGCGGGTGGGCTGGTCGGCTATCGTGAACAATCGCTTCGTGATGTGCCCGCCAAACGGTGATACGGTTTTTGGCCACACCGCCCAACCAGAAGCGCTTGACGCATTCTTGCGTAAGCACGGCTACACAGCTATGCCTGTCGATAATCCGTATAGCCAACCACTCATTGATATACTGGCCAAGCGTGCCGGTATCGAGCCTGATGAAGTCCGTGCCCGTGGTGCAGCTCGCCAGGCAAAAGCTCAGCAGCCAGCTGTTGCACCGCTTGACGCCACGCGTGTTGACATGCAACCTTTCCCTGACCACACATTAGTTGACCATTCGGCATGGCATAGTGATGTTGACGAAACGCGCATTTTAGCGCCAGTAGCTGTTGAGGCTGAAGTGCCTATGACTCCTATGACACCGTTTGCTTTTGCGGCGGCACTGGGCCGTATCGTCAACAGCAACCTGTACCCTCAGGCGGCAGATGCTATTCATGTTACAACCGCGCACATCATAACCGGTGGTGACATTCATACCGGCTTTGCCAACTACACACCCGCGCAGCGGGAGGCACTTGGGGCGGCGCTCGGTGATATTGCCCGCCGTCCTGTGGTGAGTGATCAGGCCCGTGTTTTGCGTCAGGAAGCACAAGATGCACTGGACGTGCTGAACTCCCTCCAAGCCGCCTGATTTTTGATACCCAATCCATTATATGGTTAAATAGGGGCAACGTGGCAAGCTCCTTGCACCCATGCGCCCACTCATTCGGCGAACAACATGGACGAGTACCCAGGCCACTGCAGGTGAATGAGTAAGCTTGCGCCGCGCCGGGCATCGTCGAACCCGCCAGGCGACCAGCTCTCATCAATTAACAAAGGGACACTATGTCACAAGACAAAAGTCACCGAGACTACGAGGCAGAGTATGCCTGGAGCCATGACGAGAGCCTCAAACATTGGCGCTCGTGGGGTTCCTGGTTCAGCTGGGGTAGTCCAGTTGGTCTTGGCCTGTTCTTCATTTCCATTGCGGTCACGCTTTGGATTCTGAGCCAGGCCTTCGGCTGGAAATAGTACGCTCGGCCTCATATCAGCACTGTCATTGCGGCAGTGCTGATTATGTATATTGACATGCAACCATATGGTTGCATATAATGGGCGCATGGATTTGGTATTTAAGGCGCTTGCCGATCCAGTGCGCAGAAAACTACTCGATGAACTGGCCGACACTGATGGTCAGACACTCTTCGGGCTGTGTTCGCGCATGATTATGAGGCACCAGCTGGCAATTTCACGCCAAGCAGTCACAAAGCATTTGCTGATGCTCGAAAGAGCAGGGCTCATACGGACTGAGAAGCAGGGGCGCTACAAGCTGCATTATTTGCAGACAGCCCCTATTGCCGATATATACGACCGCTGGATTGCTAAGCACCGCAACGAAAGGAACTAAGATGATCATCAATGTAACGAGCATTTTTGTAGACGACCAGAAGAAAGCTCTCGAGTTTTATACTGAAAAACTGGGCTTTATCAAAAAGAACGATATGCCTGCCGGGGAATATCGCTGGCTGACCGTGGTATCACCTGAACAGCCGGACGGCGTTGAGCTGCTGCTGGAGCCAGACGAGCACCCTGCGGCCAAAGCCTTTAAAAAGGCGATTGCTGCCGATGGCATACCCGTTACCTCCTTTGCGGTAGAGGATGCCCAAGCGGAATACGAGAAGCTCAAAGCCAAGGGAGTCGTCTTTACGCAGGAGCCTGTACAGATGGGGCCAGTCCTTGTGGCGACCCTGGAGGATACTTGCGGCAACCTTATACAAATTGCCAGCATGGACAAAGACGCCAGTAACGCCTAAATGGCATTCGCCGCCTGGTGCGGTTGCGTACACGCTTATGTATAATAGGGGTAGTAAGCAGACGCATAAGCATGGCCAGACTCCCTCAACCCGGTAGCGACGAAGGCGACTGGGGTGACATCCTCAATGAGTATCTAACCGTATCGCATAATAGTGACGGTACGCTCAAGGGTGCCTCCATACCTGCCGATGCCAGCACCCAGCGCGTTATAGTCAGCAAAGATGGCACGACGGTTGCCACCCGCCGCCAAATTAACTTTGTAAGTGGCGCCAATACCACGCTATCTGTCGCTGACAACCCTGGCAGTAACCGGGTTGACGTAACGGTTGCGGCTGCCATCCCTGCGCCCGTCGATCACGGGGCAGCTATGCTCGGCCTGGCCGCCCAGACCATGCAGTATAGCCAGGCCACAACCAAGTACACCATTAACAGTGGCGTATGCGTCTTCATGCTGGTGCGCCTACCCAGCACCACCATAACGATGCTCGGTGCCTGGAAATCTATTGAGGGCATTGGTGCGACGGGCACGTGCGGCCTAGCGCTGTATACAGAGGCCGGCGTGCTTATTGACCAGACGACCAGCATGGCGGCCGCCTTTGCCGCTCCAGGCGTCGCATGGATATCGGCACCGCTCAGTGGCGGGGCGCTGACTGTTACGGCAGGGAATTACTATATCGCTTTGTTATCAAACATGACGTCGGGCCCGCAGTTTGCGGCTACTTCAATTATCAATGATGCTCCCCCTATTAACGGTCATTATCCTGCGATATACCTGACGGGCCGGAATACATTCCCGACATCATTTACGCCCTCTGCCGCCATCAAAAACAACGGCGCCTTTTATCTTACTGCCCACTAATCTGTAGGAACAATACACCCAGCAGCCAGCCGTTCTAACACCTTGCAAATATACCCCATGGGGGTATATGCTAAGAATGTAAAAAAGGGAGGGGGTATACCATGACGACCATTAACCGGACGGCGCTCAGCGCTACACTGCACTGCCTGACAGGCTGTGCGATTGGTGAAGTACTGGGGTTAATTATCGGGGAGGCACTTGGCTGGTCAACCGCTCAGACGGTGGCGCTGGCTGTGGCCTTGGCTTTTTTGTTCGGCTACGGCTTATCACTGTTACCCCTGCTGAAGGCCAGGGTGGCCCTGGGTACCGCCCTCGGGGTTGTGTTAGCTGCTGACACCCTATCCATTGCCACTATGGAAATCGTAGACAACGCCGTAATGGCCCTGGTGCCGGGCGCAATGGGGGCTGGCTTGGGCAACCTACTCTTCTGGTTGAGTATGGCCGTGGCACTTGCCGCCGCATTCGTTGCCGCCTATCCCGTTAACCGTTGGCTGCTGCAGCGCGGCAAGGGCCATGCCCTGATGCACCAGTATCACGGCCACAGCGCTGACCATACAGACCACGCCGCACATACGCATCATCATGAGGAGGCTTCATGAAAGACCAGGAACACCACGGATACTATGACAATAAAGACCAGGTGCTGAAGCGCCTCAGGCGAGCAGAGGGGCAGGTGCGTGGTATCGCCCGCATGGTTACCGAAGATACATACTGCATTGATATATTGACGCAGATTGGGGCAGCGCAGGCAGCCCTGAACAAAGTGGCGCTCGAGCTGGTGCGCGACCACAGCAAACATTGCATGGCTGACGCCACACTTACTGATGCCGAACGGGCTGTGAAAGCTGATGAGCTGGTAAGCGCAGTTGGCCGGCTGCTAGCCAAGTAAATCTGATCCAACGGGCGGCGCATGTATGCTATGCTGTGATTTATCTTATGCAGTTGTTCAAACTTCTTTTATGCATTGTGGCTGGCTACGGCGCCGCCCATATTCTCAACATCCATAGCATCGATGACTACGGCTGGTACGGCGTGCTGGTGGCTGCATTGCTGGCGGCCGGACTGTATGCCAGTACCTTCGGCATTGAACTGGCCGAAGCACGCAAGCACTTCAAGATTATTCTGAGCGCGGTAACGTTTGGCGTCATCCTGAAGGCACTGCTGGTGGGTGGTGTGCTGGCCCTGGCGTTCCAGGACCCACTGTTTTTGATTCTTGGCGTGGCTGTTGCCCAGATTGATCCCCTGTCCGTGGCGGGGCTAATGCGAGGTAACCGGTTGTCGGCGAAGGCCAAAACCATACTGGCCTCATGGGCATCATTCGACGACCCGATTACCGTCGTACTGTCCCTGTATGTGCCCCTCCTAGTGGTGCACTATACCAGTCTGGAGAGTGCACAAGGTGCGCTCAGCACGACTGCCACCGATGGCCTGCTGGGCTTTGCGCAGGGCATCGGCCTGAATCTGCTCTTGGCTGCCGGTGTGTTCGGGGTGTGGTGGCTAGTACGCCGCCAGGCAAAGCTGGCAGCAGGTGGGGCGCTGGTACTCACTGGGGCGCTCTATGTATTGCTTGCGGCCTCGTTCTCGATTGCGGTATTCGGCTTTATGATGCTGGGGATTGCACTTATTGGCTTGTTTCTACGGCCTCCCAAAGTCAGTGCGGTCATTGATATGGTAATCATATGGGCGTTGCGTGCCGCAGCGGTTATTCTGGGGCTGTTGCTGGTAGATGGTATTGCGTGGTGGAAGGGTCTTGCTTTGGGGGTGGCGGCATACTTCGGGCAAGTACTCGTCGGCTTTTTGCTGACCCGCAGTTTGCCCCGTCAGGACCGCTGGCATATTGCCTTTGCGCAACAGAACGGCATTACGGCTATTATTCTGGCGCTCCTGTTTGAGCCTGCTTATCCTGGTACGGTGGCGATTGTCGCGCCTGCCATTGTGGTTATCAATGGATTGCACGCTGTCATGAACCGGCTTGTTGATCGCCATATACCAGCTACACTATAGCTATGAGTACTATTGCCGCAGTCGTGTTTGATATGGATGGCGTATTGATTAATTCAGTCGATGCCGCATACCATGCCCGTGCCGCTCTTTTGCGTGAGTATGGTGTGGATATCGATGCAGTACCCGATCCCCATAACGAAGCCCACAAAGGCTCGTCAGCCGCTAAACTGCTGGCCGCCGTCCGCGAGTACAGCGGCATAGTCATTGATGAAAAGGCATTTGTGGAACGAGCGGTGGCTGGTATGCGCGCAGAGCTGCTGCGCAGCAACACGAGCGCCGACCCCCACCTCGTCCGCCTCCTGGATGCACTGCGTGACGCGGCCATTCCGCTGGCCATTGCCACCGCTGGCCGGCGAGTGGGCGTTGATATCAAACTGGATATCCTGGGTATAGCGCCGTATTTTACGGTCGTCATTAGCGCTGATGATGTCAGCGAGGACAAGCCTAGCCCAGCGCCGTACCTGGCCGCCGCCAGTCGGCTAGGTGTTTATGTTGGCCGCTGCATTGTATTTGAGGATTCCCTGGCAGGCGCGCAATCCGGCGTGGCGGCCGGTGCGACAGTCGTCGGCTTCAGTAAATACAGTGCCAGCCAACAGCCATTGCCAGGCACTGCGCGCACCATCGCAGACTGGTCAGACATAGATATCAGTACGCTCCACGACCTCATAAGTGATAAGTATCGATAATAATTTATTGTAAAACGATAAATCCTGTGCTATTATTGCTGTATCAATAAGTTTGAAAGGTAGTATATGAAGCAAGGATCAACAATGTTCTTACGGGGAGTTGTGTATCTTATTGGGCTCATAGTACTGGTAATCTGCGCCGTGGTGCTGCCGGTCGGCATTCGCGCCGAAGACGCCGATGGGTATCGCCCCATTTTAATCGGCATGTACGCAGCCGCAGTCCCATTCTTTATAGCGCTCTACCAGGCGCTCAAGTTACTAGCTTACATCGATACGAACAAGGCATTTTCTGCGGCATCGGTCCGCACGCTCCAGCACATAAAGTACTGTGCTCTGGTGATTAGCGGCTTGTTTGCCGCCGGTATGCCATACATATTTCTCGTGGCCGACAAGGATGATGCCCCGGGTGTAGTACTCATGGGATTAATTATCATCGGCGCATCATTTGTCGTTGCTACCTTTGCTGCTGTGCTGCAGAAACTGCTGCAAAATGCCGCTGAACTGAAGTCGGAGCATGACCTTACGGTCTAGATACACTATGGCAATAGTAATAAACATTGATGTGATGCTCGCCAAGCGCAAGATGAGCGTGACAGAGCTGACCGAAAAAGTCGGCATCACCATGGCCAACCTTTCAATTCTGAAAAACGGCAAGGCCAAGGCAGTCCGCTTATCGACACTGGAGTCAATCTGCAAGGCGCTGGATTGCCAGCCCGGCGATATTCTGGAATATAAGCCTGACCAGGCCTAACGCTGAAAGGATATGTATATGGAAGCAAAGATAACACCGAGCAGTCACGCCAAAGGTATTATACAAATCGTAGCAGGGACAGCCCTCTTGTTGCTGGTGCCGCTCGTGGCAATGCGGTTCACCGACGAGGTACATTGGACTATAGGCGATTTTGTTACTGCCGCCACGCTGCTGATCGGTACGGGCCTGTTGTACGAGTTCGCGGTCAAAAAGGTGCGTAATATTGAGCACCGGACTATTCTGGAAATCCTGCTCGCTGCGGCGCTTATCCTGGTGTGGATCGAGTTGGCCGTCGGTCTTTTCGACTAGCCAGCAAATGCCTTAGCAATCACGCTTATGTATGGTAGTCTTATCTGTAATAGGGGAGATAAGGGGATACTATGCGTACGATTAAACTTGTGGGTATTGTAGCGTTTGTCGCTGCCTGCTGTATGTCACTCATACCAGCCAATACGACAGCTTTGTCCGGTACTGATTTTAAACCGGGCCGGATTATTGACGACCAGCTGTTTTTTAACGGCGGCGACATGTCAACGGAGCAAATACAAATATTCCTGAATGGCAAAGTACCGGTTTGCGATACCAATGGTGCCAAAGACTCAACACAGTGGAATGCCAGCGCGGGACGCTACTACACCCGGGCTGAGTATGGTGCCCAGCGCGGCCAGCCAGCACCTTACACCTGCTTGAAAGATTACACGCAGCAGACCGAGGCCCGCGCTGCTGAAGCCGGTCTGTGTACTGCGCTTGCTGGCGGCCAGCGATCTGCCGCCCAAATTATCCGCGATGTTGGCCAGGCCTGCGGCATCAACCCCAAGGTCTTACTGGTGCTCCTGCAAAAAGAGCAGTCACTGGTTACTGACGAGTGGCCCTGGGAGCGGCAATATCGCGCTGCGACCGGCTTTGGCTGTCCGGACACTGCTGCCTGTGATGCCAATTACGCCGGTTTCTTTAACCAGGTGTACAGCGCCGCCCGTATCTTCAAGCGCTACGCTACCAACCCGAATAGCTACAACTACAAGGCAAATACCACTAATTACATCCGCTACAATCCCAATGCTAACTGCGGTGGGTCGAGCGTCTTTATTGAAAACCAGGCAACCGCCGGCCTGTATATTTACACGCCATACCAGCCCAACCAATCCTCCCTGGATAACTTATACGGCAGCGGCGATAGCTGCGGCGCCTACGGCAACCGCAATTTCTGGCGCTTTTACAATGAATGGTTTGGGAGTACGCTCGCACCCGACCCCCAGCCGCCAGTAGCACCAACCTTCGGCTACCTCAGGGAGTACCTGGCAAGCCTGGACAAAGTGCAGGGCCGCTACACGGTCAATACCAAGGGCTTTGTAGGGCAGGTTTCCGAGGCTGAAAAGAAATACCAGGCAGATAAGCCCGCCAAGGCCGAGCAGTTACTGCAAAAGACCGCCAAGGCTGTGCAGGATTTGGTGCCGCAGGGCAGGATAACGCAACAGCAAGCCACCGATTACGCCACGGCCGTACAGGCGCTGATTGATTCCTGGAAGCAGCCCGAACAACCCACCGAGCCTGAAGAGCCGACGCCGGTAGCCAACGGTGGCTACCCGTATGCCGCTATCCCTATAGATTCCATGGTAGATCCGTGGGGTTACTACGTGCGGCAGTCCACCAGCTATGCAGCCTTCAAGGTGTACCAGGCGGGCGGTAATCCGCTTCGCTATGCCGGAAATCCCAAGCAGTGGCCTGCACGGGCGCAAGCTGCTGGCATTCCCGTAGATGCTACGCCCCGCAAGGGTGATGTAGCAGTCAGCATGACTGGCACCTATGGTCATGCCATGTACGTCGAGGAAATACTGGCTGATGGCAGCATCCTGGTCAGTCAGTACAATCGTACCTGGCAGGGCGAATACAGCGAAATGACCATTGCGCCAAGCAACTTTACCAACCTGCAGTTCATCCACTTTCAACCATGACAGAAGCTGCCGCACTCATAGCCTGCGCTATACTGGCTGGTCTAACAATCTTCCAGATATTGCTGATTGCCGGCAAGCCACTCGGCCACTTTGCCTGGGGTGGTGCGCATCGGGTGTTGCCGCCCAAACTGCGTAAAGCAAGTGTCGTATCGATCGTCCTCTATGCGCTGTTCGCGGTACTAATTCTCAGTAAAGCAGGTGTGGCCGACATCATACCCAGCCAGCATATCACCAGCATTGGCATGTGGGTATCAACTGGTTATTTCTTGTTGGGAATCCCCCTGAATGCCATCTCCCGCAGCCGGAATGAGCGCCTGACTATGACGCCGGTGGTGACCGCTTTGGCCATCGCATTCCTCATCGTGACCTTACAGTAACCATAAGCGGTTATGGTACAATCCAAGCATGAAAAAGAAGCTTATTCTGATTGCGTGTGTGGCTATTCTGGCACTGGGTGCTGGCATAACCGCCGTTGCCCTGCGTAGCAACAAAAACGATGATAAAACTACTGCCAAACCTATAGCTAACACATCCGAGCTTAACAATCCCGGCAGCTTAAGTGACCCGAGTGATGCCGTGTCTTCGCCACCACAACCCAAAGAAAAGCCAGCCGAAGAAAAACCGGCTCCATCCGATGACAAGCAGACGAAAGTTACCGGCAAAGTCACCTGTTTGTCGCCAGCCAGCCAGGACGGCGCCCAGAATACCAGCTGTGCAATCGGCCTGGAATCAAACGGCAAGATGTATGCACTTCATAATCCCGACCCGTCAGTGGTAGGCAGTTTGCCTACCGGCCAGAAGGTTGAAGTAACGGGTACTGTGACCCAGCCGGATGCCCAGTCTGACGCCCCTGGTATCATAGGCGTCACATCAGTTAAGCGCCTGTAATAGTTATTTCTGCACCGCTGTATGCAGCGCGCCCCAGGCTTTGACCAGTAGCTTGGTTATGTACGGCCAGTCCGTCGCTACTGGTTGGCTGTCGCCTTCATGCCGGGGCAGAATCATAGCTTCTGCACGGTAGTGGGCGTATTCCGCTAAGTCACTGGCTGGAACATTATAAATTGCCGCCGCACCTTCGGCTAGGCTGCGTTCTAACTCGGGATTATTCTTAGTTGACCGG
>DASPHS010000125.1:0-9777 GCA_035629475.1 Saccharimonadales bacterium (SeqCode) | reverse complement strand
TGGCCGCACCGTTGGTGCTGGTGTTGTTACCAAGATCGTAAAGTAATTTACGCCTAGGTAAGCACCTATCCAAAACACCCGGGAGCAATCCCGGGTGTTTTTGCGTACCGTAGGTATAGACGAGAGGAGTATACTTTAAATAATAGAACCGTAGGCATAGGAGGGTAGTATGAGCAATGGAAATGGTGGCAATAATTGCGGCAAATTTATCCGTCAAGGTGAGCGGATATATGTATACGATACCAAGGACGAGGAACGGGCAAAAGCAAATCCGGGACTCAAAATAGGTCCAATTGCGGTATATAGCCTCAGCGAATACAGAGACCGTGTCGTGGCAGTGCAGCTGACAGGCAATGCCCGGTATATGTTCGATCGGCCTGAACAGCATGAGTCGCTGTCTGATGATGAGATGCAATCTATTGCCACACACGCCGGCTCAGGCGCACTCAACCTCCGTCACTTCCAGCATGACGGTGCAGAAGTTATTGCCCGTCAAAGCAGGAGTGACCTGGACATGACAGACCCTGAAATACAACGGTACGACACAGGCGCAGCGCTTGTGTACGATGGGCCACTTATTGCTGAGCAGCCGCCAGTCGCCGCACAGCAACCGCATACTCCCATCAGAGAGCTCGCCGCCGCGTAAGCAAGCAGTCATAAGGCATTGAATAAAGTGCTGTTATCAGATATAATACAGCGCATTACTAACATTATGTTGAGAACTCGGCCGGACAGTTGCGTTTAATCGTATGAGCCGCGCAGAGGTTACAACATCGCACAACAAACGGAGTTATTACCACATGGTGGAACCAAAGAAAGATCAAAAACAGCGCATTCGTATTCGCCTGAAGGCTTACGACCACAAGGTCATCGACCAAGCTGCGAAGCAAATCGTAGACACAGCATTGCGCACCGGTGCAACAATTGCCGGCCCAATCCCACTGCCTACCGACCGCAGCACCTTTACGGTCATCAAGAGCCCTCACGTTTACAAAAAAGGTCGCGAACAATTCGAAATGCGCGTACACAAGCGCCTCATCGACGTAACCGAACCAACTCCCAAGACCATCGACTCACTCATGAACCTTAGCCTCCCAGCTGGTTGTGACGTCGAAATCAAGATGTAATAACACACAAAAAAACACACCTCCTCATATACCGGGCGGTGTGTTTTTTATATAAATAAGTAGCCCCGTCATGAATCGCATACATAATCTTCCGCCTGGATTAACCGAACATCACCTTGTGGGTGTACCCGAATCACTCGACACGGCAAGGTACAGGGCCGAGCTCCAGCAGACAACACTTGCTGCCGTTGCAGCTCATGATTATCCCGACTCGTTACTCATGGTAAGCAGTCCTAACGGCGACATACTCACTGGCACGTTTCAGGGAACCAAAGGATTTACCGTAGATGAATACGGTCTCCGCGTCTTTACGCCCGACTGCTTGCGACTCTTTTCTGTATTTGAGGCTGTGAAAAGCGAACATGAAGACAGTCCTTCTTATGCCGCATACTGCAATATGCCCGTCATAACTGCCGCAGGTGAGACGATTGTAGACATTGCTACCTACAATCTATTACTACCCACCGATAAACACAGCGGGGCGCTTGCGCTCACTGGTCTGGCTCGCTGCTTTACATCACGCACACCAACACCGCCTGTCGCATCAGCCACACGGAGCCTCAAGATGCTGAGCCATAACTTGCGGCATCACGTCAATGGCACAGACCTGCCGGGGGAGAGTTATCGTTGGTACGCTAGGACTGTTTAAGCGGCCATTCCTCAAAGTAAAAGCATAACCCATCGTCGTCGAGCTGGATAATCCACATGTCCATCCAGTGTTCTTCGTCGGGCTTGGTGTGGTCAACGGTCACCTTTACGACAGCGATGTCGCCCTCAATAGCCACTATCTCGTGGCTCATAGTAAACTCTTCGCCGTCGTCAGTTGCTTCTTTCCAAAACTTCTCGACCGCCTCTAGACCCTCCATGGCAGGCTTGTAGGGTGATGTCTTATAGGCGATGTCATCACTAAAAACCGTCGTTAGGTCTGTGCCTTCCGTTCCGCGCCACGCTTTCTCGTACTGGTCCATCCATGTGTCTACCATTGTGTAATCCATACAGGCAGTGTATCGGGATGCGAGCGCATTGCACCATGACATATTTCACATATATGCTCGGCTAGAGTGCTCGGCAAACAGCCTATATGTGCTAAGTATCACATTCTGGCAACTATGTTTTTTGCTATAGTCGTATGGACAGCATAAAACAGAGGTAATCATGCGATACGAAGCTGAATACGGCAGGGACACTGACGTACTGATAATTGCGCCCACCGAAGTGGCTTTATGTCTTGGTGCGCTTGGTTTCAAGCCAGAAGAAACAGACGAGCTGGATGAAGAGTTGGTGGTACCGTACCGAAATGGTCTGGCGACCTTTGGGCCGGCGTTTAACGCCGCCGAGAATGATATGACGTTGCCCGAGGCGACACGCCTTGAGTACGGCTTACTTATTGACAGCTTATTTACCGCAGCAGCCGATCGCCGCGAATTCTGGGACCCTATTACTGCCCCGGCCGATACGCCAGTCGTGTGACCTTATTGGCAGGGCGGCAAAAAGTGTTTATAGTAGCCTCTACTATATGATAGAAAACCGTGTCTTTGGCAGTGAGTTGGAGTGGGGCATCCGCACGTCCACCACATATCCGCCCGTACCCAAACCAGAGGGTTGGCAACCGCGCTTCGTCACACCCAGCCAACGGGATGTACGTGAATTCGTATTGTACGAGCGGCCAACCACATTAGGAGGGCTCGATACCGACCTTGACCCATCCCTCTCGTACGCCGGCACCGCCCTTTCAAACGGCGCTGTGTTCTATGAAGATATGGATCACCCGGAGTACAGCACGCCGGAAGTAATTGACCCGCTTGAATTAGCCGCCTGTGAAATTGCCGGTGAGCGCATTCTTGAGCATTTTATACGCAAGGCCGTCGCTGACGACAAATTCTATCAGGTAATCCTCCGCAAAGAGGTGACTGACATCAAAGGCAACAGCTGGGGGTACCACGAAAACTACCAAACCCTGCGCGAGCGCTTGAGTCCCAAGCTGGCAAAGACCAAGCATGCCGCACAATACCGCATCCTCGCCGCCCACCTTATGTCCCGCTGCATATACACCGGTCCCGGCGGGAGGGCTCCTCTACCCTTAGATCCCTATGAGCAGAGCCCGGCCTCCGCCTTTGTGCTTGCCCCTAAGCTCACCCTCCTGACAGAAGATATGCACGAGAGCACTATTAGGCAGTTCAAACCACTCATCAACCTGCGTGATGAGCCGCTCATGGACACTGAAAAGTACACACGGCAGCATATCGTCAGCGGCAGCCCTAACACCAATCCGTGGGGTACACGCATGACATTCGGTACGACCAGTCTGGTACTTGCGGCTCTGGAATACAACTTACGCACCAAAAAAGACCTGCGCGTGTATGGCCCCATGCGTGCGGCAGCCCGTAAAATCGCCAGTGATACCACCGGCCAGGCCGTCGTCCTCCTCGCCGATGGCACCACCATCAGCAGTATTGATATGCAGTACGAGGAGTTAGAAATGGCCCGCCACGTTGGCGAACGCCGTCAGCTCATGCCCTGGGAGAACTGGACGTTGACCGAATGGGAATATGTCCTGGGCGGCCTGCAGCGCGACCCCATGTCCGTAGCCGACCGGGTCGAGTGGGCCTATAAAATGAAGCTGGGCATTACCGAGGGGCCACGCTTGGCGGGATGGACGGCATTGACGGGCAAGGGGATGGGCATCAACAAAATACGTCGCGAGCGATGGGCCGAATGGATGCCGCCCGAACGCTTAATCCAGGAACGGATGGTACACGCACCGCCCAACACTCGCGCTGCGCTGCGGGAACAATTCATCCGGAAGTTCGGATCCGGAGCCCAGCGAGACTACACCGCCAGCGCCAAGTGGAATCACTTCTTCTTTACCGAAGGGGACTACGACGATCCTGACTTTAAACGTGCGAGCGTGAACATCAACGACCCCCGGGCGATACAGAGCGATGCGCTCGACACCCTCATCAAGAAGTATGCTGCCTAGGTTTGCTATAGTACATACATGATAGAAGACGCTGAACAGATCGTATTTGTGAACGAAGACGGCACGCCAACAGGGGAGATCGGCCCCAAACTGGCCAGCCACACCGCCGACACCAAACTCCATCTGGCATTCTCATGTTACATCTTCCGCAAAAGTGATAACGCTTTCCTGGTCACCAAACGCGACAGCGACAAAAAGGTCTGGCCCGGCGTCTGGACCAACAGTGTTTGCGGCCACCCGGCACCCGGCGAACCAATCGAAGCGACCATTCGGCGTAGGGCTCAGTTTGAACTTGGCATTAACGAGCTGGACGACATCACCTGCGTGCTTCCCACCTATCGCTATACCACACCACCCAGCAATGGCATCGTTGAGAATGAGTTCTGCCCGGTGTACGTAGCCTATACTTCCGAGGAGCCGCTGCCACACCCCGAAGAAGTCGAAGATCTCCAATGGCTTAGCTGGCCGGCATATGTTGCTTTCATGGAAGCCAACGCCGCTACCATGAGCTATTGGGCCAAGGACCAATATCAGCAACTCAAGGACCAAGAGCCCTTTGCCTCACTCGGCTAAGCGCTAGCACTATTGCCGTTAGCGTGATTAAATAAAGGTAATGGCACAGAAAGCAAAAATAAAACGACAGTCAGCCGCTCCAGCAGACACCTTTGACGGTGTGTACCTGTTAAAGCTGGTACTCTATTTACTGCTCGGCTCACTATGGGTCAAAATCAGTGACGGCGGCAGTATTAATCTGCCCATTCCCATAGGCTTGATGATCGGCCTTTTCTTTACCACGCACGAGCACTTCCGCATCGATCGCAAGATTGAATATGCCATCTTAGTCGTTGCCATGCTCTTTGGCTACTTCGCACCTTACGGCCTGTATATAAATTTCTAAGTTGCTTATTCTTAGTAAAAGTTGTATAATATACTCCTAGCAAACGGGAGTTATACAGCTATGCATTCATTTCCACGCCAAATGCACGATCTTGCACGTACGGCAGGTATCCGCGGTGAAATACAACAGGAAGTACACCGTGAGGGCTTCGAGGGCATGCTGACGAATGTTGGCGGCTATACCGCACAGCAATTTGAGCAGACACGCACCACAAACCAGGAAGCACTGCCTGTAATCATCCCCGCCCATAACGAAGGTGGTCCTGACTCTGACCTCCCGGCAACGCTCTTAGCGCTGGCCCGCACTGGCGAAGCCTACCCCATCGTAGTCAATAACCGTTCAGAAGACGACACCGTAGCCATTGCCAATCGCATGGGGGCAATTGTCATTGATGCCCCGCAGGGCCGCAAAATGGCCGCAACCAAAGAGGGTATCCGCTTCACACGGGACGAACTCCACACCGATGCCATGGGCTTTACTGACGCCGACACGCTCATTCCCAAACGGCTCCCTGGCCTCATGCGTCAGCGGCTACTGCAGACAGACCACGGCCAGGGCGCATTGGCGCTCGGCGGATCAATCAAATACCACGGGCCAAGTAAGCTCGCCGATATTACCTTGAGCACAACGGGGCACCTCGCTAACTACCGCAGCCTCCGGCGGGGCACTATGCCAACACCTCATGGCCATAACTTCGCGCTACAATTCGATGGTGAAGGCAAAATGCAGGCAGGCATAGAGGCGTTGCCCGATGATCTGTTCGTAGAGCAAAATGGACCCGCCGACGACCTGCTTATTGCACGCAAGATGGCTGAAGTAGGGGCCGCCGTCTCGGGAACACTCAATCTCGATGAATACGTACTCACCCGTGGTGACCGCGTTACTTCTATCGGGAGCGTGGTCAAGCTGCTTCTGCACCGCACGAACTATGACGAGCTCGTTTGGAACTCATACCAGTCTGAGTATAACGACTTGCAATAAACCATACGTACTTATTAACAGGGGTAAAGCAATTGACTTTGCCCCTATTTTGTGCTATAGTTATTTTGAATGTCACGGTGGTGCAGGTAATTGGCACGTTGTCAGCCAATGCCGCAGGGATGGGCATACAAACGTCACATGAAGCACGCATGATGCACGCGCTTCATAGTAGAATAGACAACACATTGACAAGGGTTAAACTGCCCTGGTATGATGTATCGGTATAACAAATTCCTGTACTTGGTGATTTGGGAAGGTCTTTCTTAACAGATAGAAACCGCCCGGAGCCGAGCGTTTTTATATCATTCGCTCAGCAGACAAAGGAATCATCAGGGAAAAGGGCTTAATAAATAATCACGTTTTTACAGCCGGAGTGCAGCGTGGTGGAGGCGACGAGGAAAGAAGGAGACATACAGCAGTGTATGTTGCCGTGCGCCTCAGATGCCTACGCCCTACTGCATCCGAACGGAGAACGTGAGGAGAAACTATGAAAGCATTAATCACCCGAAAGGTTGGCATGACCAGCACTATCGCAGACGATGGTGTTGTTACTGCTGTTACCTTGCTTTCCGCTAGTCCTTGTGTGATCACACAAGTCAAAACAACAGAGAAGGATGGCTATCAAGCCGTTCAGCTCGGTTTTGAAGATGGCAAGCACATCGGCAAAGCGCAAGCAGGTCACTTCAAAGCCGCTGGCGAAAACGTCAGCCCAAAGATTGTACGCGAAGTACGCGTCGACGAACTCTCAGAAGATCTCGCAGTAGGTAACACCCTGAATGCTGAGGTCTTTTCTATTGGAGACGAGATCGACGTTACCGGTACATCTAAGGGTAAGGGCTGGGCTGGTACCATCAAGCGCCACAACTTCCACCGCGGTCGCAAGACACACGGTGGCCGTTCATACCGCCGCGTTGGTTCAATCGGTTCTATGTACCCTCAGAAGATTTTCAAGGGTAAGAAAATGGCTGGTCAGATGGGCGACGAGCAAGTAACCGTCAAGAACCTCAAAGTTGTTTTGATTGACACGGAAAACAACATCATCGGTGTTACCGGTGCTGTTCCCGGCCCACGCAAGGGTATCGTCGTTATCAAGGAGGCAAAATAATGGCTGCTGTACCTACCTACACAAAGAGCGGTGCCAAGGCAACCAAGAGCGCTACATTAGACGCTACTGTTTTTGCCGTTATGCCAGAAAACCACGAGCTTCTCAAGCAAGCCTACACTACCTACCTCGCCAACGGCCGCGTTAACTTAGCAGTTGTTAAGACCCGCGGTCTTGTTAGTGGTGGTGGTCGCAAGCCTTGGAAGCAAAAGGGCACTGGTCGCGCACGTTTCGGTTCATCCCGTAACCCAATCTGGCGCGGTGGTGGTATTGTCTTCGGTCCAACCGGCGAAGAGAACTACACCAAGAAGATCCACGTTGCCGCAAAGCGCCAGGCTATTCGCCAGGCACTGAGCCTTGCTGCCAACGAGGGTCGCATTATCGTTGTCGAGAGTTTCGAGACAAACGGTAAGGTTAAAGACACTGCTGCATTCATGCAGAAGATCGAAACCAAGGGCTCTGTATTGCTTGTCCTGGACAACAAGGACGACAAAGCTGAGCGCGCAACCAACAACCTGCAGAACGTTAAGCCAGTCAGCGCAAGCTACCTGAACGTATTTGATCTGCTGAACGCTGACACCGTCGTTATTACCCAGAAGTCTCTGGAAGTAATTAACGAATGGCTCGGCAAGAAGGAGGCTCAATAATGGATGCTAAAACATTAGTCATCAAGCCTCGCATTAGCGAAAAGGCCTATGGTCAAAGCATGACAACCCGTACCTATGTCATTGACGTTCCAACCAACGCCAACAAGGACCTGGTTGTTAAGGCTATGGCTGCCCAATTCAACGTTACTGTAACCTCAGTAAACATTGTAGTGGCTAAGGGTAAGACTAAGCGGACTGTCCGTAAGGGTGGCCGCCCAACCATGGGTAAGCGCTCTGACATCAAGAAAGCTTACATCACCCTGCAAGAAGGTGACTCACTGCCATTCTTCGAGCAAATCGAAGAAGCAGCTGAAGCTGACGCTAAGAAGAGTGACAAGAAAGAGAAGGAGACTAAGTAATGGCTATCAAAGCTTATAAGCCTACTACTCCTGGCCGCCGTAACATGACTTCGCAGGACACGAGTGAAATTACCACTCGTAAGCCACTGCGTTCACTGCTTGTTGCAAAGAAGCGCGGCAGCGGCCGCAACAACCAAGGCCGTATTACTACCCGTCACAAGGGTGGTGGCGCTCGCAAGTTCTACCGTATCATGAACTTCAAGATGGCTGCTGGTTCTACCGCAGTTATCGAGCACATCGAATACGACCCAAACCGTTCCGCACGTATTGCCCGTATCAAGGATGCTACTGGTACATACCACTACATCCTTGCTGCTAAGGACATGAAGGTTGGCCAGACTATCACCAGCGGTGAAGAAGCGCCAATTGAAAACGGCAACCGCCTGGCCCTTAAGAACATTCCTGTCGGTTCTACCATCCACGCTATTGAACTGCAGCCTGGCCGCGGCGCCCAAATGGTGCGTTCCGCTGGTAACAGTGCACAGCTGATGGCTAAGGAAGGTGAGTACGCACAGGTCCGCCTCCCATCCGGCGAAGTTCGCCTGGTACACCTTGAGTGCACCGCAAGTATCGGTGTTGTCGGTAACGAACAGCACCAAAACATCAAGATCGGTAAAGCTGGTCGTTCACGTCACTTGGGTAAGCGCCCATCTGTCCGTGGTATTGCCATGAACGCTGCCGATCACCCGCACGGTGGTGGTGACGGTGGTGCCCACGGTGTCGGCCGTAACCCGGTTACACCATGGGGTAAGGCGACTTTGGGTGCTAAGACCCGCCGTCGCAAGAACACAGGCCAGTTTATTGTAAGAAGCCGTCACGCGGCCAAGAGGAAATAAGGTAGGTAGGATATGAGTCGTTCACTGAAAAAAGGACCATTTATCGATCCCAAGCTTGCCAAAAAAGTGGCTGCGTTAAGCAACGATGACCGTACGATCATCAAGACCTGGGCTCGTTCGAGCACCATCTCACCAGATTTCGTCGGCCGCACCATTGCAGTCCACAACGGCAAGGTCCATGTACCAGTATTCGTTACTGAAAACATGGTCGGTCACAAGTTGGGTGAATTTTCACCAACACGCAAATTCCGTTCACACGGTGGTAAGTTAGCAAAGGGTAAGAAGTAATGCCAGTACTCGCAGTCGCTAAGGGTGTTCGTATGAGCCCCCGCAAAGTTGCCGTTGTTGCAGCTTTGGTTCGTGGCCGTACTGTTGCTGATGCAGTCGTTATCCTCGAGCACACTCCACGCCGTGCCGCTTTGGCCGTCAAGAAGGCTGTACAGAGTGCCGCAGCAAACGCTGAGCACAACCACAACCTCAAGCCAGGCACATTGAACATTGTCGAAATCAGCGTATCTGCTGGCCCACGCCTCAAGCGTTACCGCCCAGCATCACACGGCCGTGCCTTGCCATTCCAGCGCAAGACTTCACACATCCGCGTTGTTGTTGACGGTGAAGAGCGTGCGGCTAAGAAGCCAGCTGCTGTAAAGGCAGAGAAGGAGGCCAAATAATATGGGCCAAAAAGTAAACCCAATTAGCATGCGCCTCCAGGTCAACAAGGACTGGCGCAGCAAGTGGTTTGTCGCCAAGCGTGATTACGCGAAGTACTTGGCTGACGACCTGAAAGTTCGCCGCATGATTGCGACCAAACTTGGTTCACGTGCTGCGATCAACAAAGTTGACATTG
>DASPHS010000124.1:0-2001 GCA_035629475.1 Saccharimonadales bacterium (SeqCode) | reverse complement strand
ACGCTGGCCAGGTGGCGGATGAGTCCGGCGAAGTCGCCATCACCGCTCACAATGACCGCCTGGTTATAGCGTTCAATATCAATCATGGTCTGCAGTACCATGTCAGCATCAACGTTACCTTTAATGGCGCTCTCGTCGTGGCGGACAAGCGGCTTGAAGTACAGAATGAAACCAGCCTCCTGCAAAGCACTATACAGTGGCTGGTGCTCCTCCATGAAGCCCAGGAACATATAGGCTTTTTTGACGCCATGTTCGGCCGTCAAATACTCACGGAACTTTTTGTGATCCATCTTCCACCCTAAAGATTCAACGCCGGCATGCAAATTCTGTGCGTCAATAAAAGCATAATTTGGCAGTGCCTGCGATCCGTTTTCCTCGTGTGTCATGCCTCTATCATAGCAGACAGCCCCAAGGTCAGGGGATTGTGGGGCTGTATACGCTGGTAAATTACCGCAATTATGCTATTATAACCCCTTATTATGCCTACACCTGGGGAACAAGCACGCATACCTCTCACCTGGCAATCCGAACGTCTTGGGCGGCCTTACGATACCCAGCCGCGCCTTGATGCGGGTGCGATTATAGGCGCTCTCGGGTTAGACGTATCCATCACGCAGTTAGGTGAAGCGTTTACCATTGACGAGTCACTGACGGATGCGCTCCGCCCTGCACAAAGCCATGTACACCGTATAGGACTGCCAGAAACAGATGCCGACATTGCGGCGGCATCTGAAAGAGGCAAGATACGCACCATCGAAGACTACGGCAAAAGCCATCGCCAGCTGGATACAGGCAGAGTGTTACGACTGCCCGATGGTCTATCGCGCATGGCAGCCAGCGAACGTCGGACCCTCATGCGACGGGCTGAAAGTATAGCGCGCGTACAAACCGAAAATACTATCCGCGAACGAGCGCGTGAAATGCGCAGAAGCACTGAGCTGGGCCTGAGACGAAGCACAGCGCTCACACCGCTGACATCAGCCCTTAGAATGGCCTACGGCAAAGAATTAGATTCCACACCCCTTGAGCGCGTTGAAGGCATGCCCGAAGCAGACATGTTACTGGTGGTATCACCGGATGAGTTGGCAGCCGGCGTATCAGAAAAGTTGTTTCGTGGGCGCATGCGGGAGCGGGGCATTGTCGACTTGTCTAAGGAAGCTTTGGACGCCCGTAGCGATAACCTGCTCAAAGTATTGCAAATCGAACTGGGCAGCCTGTTTCTGCATGACACCGTACAGCTCGGTACATTGGGTAGGGCCCGTGAAGACCGCGCCCTGGGGCTGTTCAGACGCTACAAAGACGTTCTTGGTGAAGATGACCTAGACCTAAAGGTAGAAGCCTACGATCGTCTGGCTGAAGGTGCCTCCAAATTCTCATCCGCGTCAGACCAACCGGGCATTGGCGAATTTGCTTCACTGCTGGCAACCCGAGCTTATAACACACTGAGCGATGTGCATATGCTCAAATACGAACTGGGTGTTATCTATGACGGCCTTGGCTATCCAGTACCCGCGGTCTTGCGAGACGACAAGCCCTCCATCCACGATATGGCTCCACAACTCCAGCCATCTACACAAGCGGAAGCTCCGCCCGTACCAGAAACTGATCCAGCTGCCACCGCTGAAGCTCAGCGCCTGGCCGATACGCTGGGAGAACCAGTGCAAGCCTTTAACGATTTGTGGCGGCTCAGCGCCAAAAGCCGTACGAAACGGGAGCTTGATACCGTCGTGCAGGCGCTGTGCAAAGGCACGGTTGATGCCACTGGCAATCAGGCACTGACAGCCATGGAGCGTGGGTATGCACGTGAAGTAACCGATATCTTAGCGCGACTACATGAATATAGCAGCGGCAAACGATCCATTGCCGATAGGCTCACAGAGGCTGATGCTACCCAACAAACCCTTACCGAGCAATTACGCTTCGTAAGACAGTTCGCCATAGACAACCATGTACGAAGCGGTGACGTTCAATATCCGGTACTACTCCAGCTCCATAGCCACC
>DASPHS010000123.1:0-17032 GCA_035629475.1 Saccharimonadales bacterium (SeqCode) | reverse complement strand
ATGATTGCGGGGGAGGTCGGATCCCAGATTGCCGTCGGGCATAACGGCCATATAGAGAATGCCCCTGAAGTGGCCGCACACTATGACATAGACATAAAAGACTGCCCAACGGATACCGCAATTGTCACCAAAGTACTTAGTTATTTGCGCGGTCTTTTTAGGGGTGATTTAGATCTAGCAATGCAGGAACTCCTCCCCCGATTTAACGGCGCCTATTCAATGGTAATAAGTGAGAGGGTGGCGAGTAAAAAAGCTCCTGGTGGCTACATGAGCCGACTGCACGCTGTCCGTGACCCCTGGGGTATTCGCCCACTTGTAATCGGCCATATGCCTGATGGCAGCACGGTTGTGGCGTCAGAACCTGCAGGGCTCTACGCAATGGGCGCTACCTTTGGTCGGGATGTTGAACCCGGCGAAATATATAGTGTCACCCAAGAGGGCGTTAAGCGGGCGCGTATTGTTCGTGAACGCGACCAAGAGGGCAATGAGGTGAAGCTCAAGCCACGTCCTTGCGCACTGGAGACTGTCTATCTCGCCCGCGAGGATGATACGGCGGTATATGAAGCCCGCGAAGAAATGGGTCGCCGTCTTGCCAAGTTATTTCCTGTTGATGCTGACCTTGTCATCGGAGTGCCTAGCTCAGGACTGCTATCTGCCCAAGGGTATGCGGAAGAGTCGGGCCTGCCTCTTAAGATAGGTTTTCGGCGCAGTCCTTACATATCACGTACCTTCATTCAGCCTGACCAGGCGCTGCGTGAGGCCATGGTGCGGCTCAAGCTCAGTCCGATTGCGGCAGTCATGAAAGATAAGCGTATCGTCCTTGATGATGATTCTATTATTCGTGGTACTACCATGCGGGCAATTATTGCTCTTATGAAAGAAAAGCCAGAGCGCGGCGGTGGTGGCGCGGCGGAAGTTCACCTGCGCATTCCTTCGGCTAAAAACAAGTGGCCATGTTACTACGGTACTGATACGGGTAATCCGGATGATCTGTTGGCCCGTAAGTTTAATACGAACCAAGAGATGGCTGACTATCTTGGCGCCGACTCCCTCGAATTCCTACCGCCAGAAGAATTAGCCTCAGCTATTGGCAGGGAAGTAGGCTCGTTATGCATGGCTTGTATGGATGGTAACTATCCTACGGACCAGCCAGAACGGGTCAGGAGGGTGCTGTTGGGCTTGCCCGGTGTGCGTATCCCGACAGATGCTCTTATTGGCCCGCTCGGCGCATAACTTTTATGCTTAATGCTGATACAATATAGGTAATATGGCGCAAAAATATTTTGCCGATCAATTTGATGACGAGGAAGTGCTCTTCGTGTTCCGCAAGCATCCTATTGTTATGCGCCGCGGCCTTATACTCGGTATGCTGGCAATTTTGCTTGGCACCATCCCGGCGCTCTTCGACCCACGATACTCTACTTATTTTATTGGCTTGGCTGCCGGTATGGTGCTCGGCTTGCTCGTATATTTACCTTCGTGGATATCGTGGCATTTCAGTGTGTTTATTGTTACTGATAGGCGGCTTATACAGATTACCCAGAAAGGGCTATTCAGCCGTTCGGTAATAGATATGGGGTTGAATCAGATACAGATGGTAAACTATGAAGTGGCTGGCCTGCAGGAAACACTGTTGGGGTTTGGTACAATTATGATGCAGACTTTTGCGGGTGATCTGGTAATACATGAAATACCCCACCCGGCAAAAATTCAAAAGAAGCTGCTGGAAATCCTGCGCACGCAGGGAGTATCCGCTAGTCCGTATAGTGAACCGCCTGAATTAGAGATGGAAGAAGATGAAAGAAAGAATTAAGAAGATCCTCAAAAAGCGCCCTTTGCGCAAGAAGCAGCCCGAACAGAACCTCGAGCAGGCTATTCAGGGGTTACCTCGAATTACCAACGAAACCGTCGCAGAGCACCGTGAAGAAGTCCTTTCCAGTGCCCGCAAGTACATTTACCCATTACAGCACTCAGCGCATCGCGTCGTCATTATATCGATCAGCTTGATCGTTATCGTCGTCGTCGCGTTTTTCACCTACTGCTTGCTAGCGCTTTATAAATTCAACTCTACCTCTTCATTCGTATACCGTGTAACCCAGGTTATACCATTCCCTGTGGCTAAAGCTGGCCCTCGGTTTGTGTCCTACGAGAATTACTTATTCGAACTACGTCACTACATTCACTACTACCAGACACAACAGCGAGTGGACTTTGATAGCGAGTCAGGTAAGCAGCAAATAGAAGACTTCCGCAAGCGGGCCATGGACCGGGTAATTGACTATGCCTACATTAAAGAACTCGCCAAGAAACACAATGTTTCGGTTACTGATGCCGAGCTGGAAGATATGATTACACTCGTGCGTAACCAAAACCGCTTAGGTAGTAATGACCAAGTATTTGCAGACGTGCTCAAAGAATTCTGGGGCTGGTCAGTCAATGACTTCAAGCGTGAACTTAAGCAGCAGATGCTTGCACAGAAGGTAGTAGAAACCTTGGACACTGAGACGAATAACAAGGCCCAAGAGGCATATGATCGGATTCTCAATGGTGAAGACTTTGCTGCAATCGCCAAGGAATACACAGAGGATACTGCAAGCCGGGAAAGCGGTGGCGACTATGGATTTTCAATTAGTAAGTCGGACCGAGATTTGCCACCCCAAGTAATAGACAGACTCTTCAAGCTTAAGCCGGGGGAAGTTTCCGAGATTGTGAACACCGGTACTGGCCTTGAAATTATCAAAGTCCGCGAAATAGACGGCGATAAAGTCCGCGCTTCGCATATCATGTTTGGTTACAACGGTATTAATGAGTATATTGATCCACTCCGTGAAAAAAGTAAGCCAAGACAATTTATCAGTCTCTAGCTGCAATTTATTGCTTTTTCATCCCAGCCTTGTTATTATTACCTCTGTAACAAATGAGGGCTCGTAGTGAAGCGGTTATCACGCCTCCCTGTCACGGAGGAGATCGCCGGTTCGATCCCGGTCGGGCCCGCCAATATGATTACACCTTAAGAAGTCTCATGCGAGGCTTCTTTTTAGTATGCTCTGTGCGCATGACTACGACAGGGCAATCAATATTATCACGTATAGTTGTAAATAACGCATATTTATGCTAATGTTTATATAAACAATAAAACAAAAATATGACTCAAGAACAACACGTAGCACCACACGCTCCCCAAGAAACAGCACCAGACACCCGGCAGGTCCAATCTTTGGGTCGCACCGTGGCAGAAAGCGCTGAAATACACCCCGCAGATATCGTAGACGTCCGCGCTGCTGTTGATTCGCCTGTTGTATACGCTGCAGCGCGTATGGGCGCGTACCCAGACAATGGCAAAAGAACACTAGAGATTACTAGTGAAGGCGAAGAGGCTGCCTCAACGGCCATTGCTTATGCCCAAGAGCTGTTCCCGGCTACGACGTTCTCTTACCTGGGACAAGGGCGATATGGGGTGGTCTTGGCTGATGCGGAGGGGCGGGCGTATAAAGTATACCGAAACCCCTATAACTACAGCCATTACGAAAAAGAGGCGGGCGCCATGCAGCTGCTGTACAAAGCAGGCTTAGCGCCTAAGCCCCACCTTTTAGTGGATGCCGCACCAGAGCGCCGCTATGACGTTTATGCCTGGAAGCGTGACAAGCAAATGAGGAAAGGGTTCGAAGATATAGAGATTCCTCGACAGGACGGTGAGCACGACTTGCCGGTACTTGTTATGGACGAAGTGGATCCAGCTCCGTTGCAACACGCTGAGCCAACCGCATGGGCTCGTGGCTACTGCAAGGCTGCTGAACTCTTCCTTCGTGAAAATATCATATGTACAGACACAGAGGTGGTGCTCAATAAGCGAAGTGGCGAGCTTATAGTTATGGATCCTGGTGAACTCTATCAAATGTCGGTAGCCGACCATATTGCCGAAGAAGAAGCTTACGGTGGTCTCTCTGAGGATGACTTCGGGCATGCGCCTGTATATACCCAAGCTAAACATGAGGCAACCATCTTATATCAACTCAGCGTTGATTTTGGTTTAGTAAATATCAGGGAGCAGATCGTAGATAGCTATGTCGTGGATGGCGTCCAAGGTATCCACGACATAGTAATGGAGTATGCGAAGAAATTCGCTGTGCGTGGCAATGAATAGCAGGGTTCAACTAACAGGGGTAGTATAATGTAATCATTGAGTACAAATTGTACTCAATGACCAGAACTATTTTGTCAGAACATGTCTCTCTGTTTGCGACAGGGGTGCTTCTGATATAATACTGCTCATTGTGTGCCACCTTAGCTCAGTTGGCTAGAGCACCGCTTTCGTAAAGCGGGGGTCTGGGGTTCGAATCCCCAAGGTGGCTCCAATAACTAAGATTGTTGCGGGTATCGTATAGTGGCTAATATGCAACCTTCCCAAGGTTGAGAGGAGAGTTCGATTCTCTCTACCCGCACCACACATTTCGCTATTTCTGCCTCGACGTATCCGTAGCTGAGGCTTACAATGATTACACAATATGCATATACCTAAGAAATATCTTCACGACAAGATTGTCTTGCTGCTTGTAAGTATCAATGTATTTCTGACATTCCTCGTAGTTGTTATTGTCTTACTTAAGGCAGGCCTAGGGCAGGGCGTAGATAGCTACATCATTGAATACCGTGCCAACCAAGGCTTGAGTGCTTTCCAAAAGGGCAACGTACTCGCTATTTTCAGCTTCGTACTGTTCGCGCTCGTTGTCGCCGTGGCCAATATTGTACTGAGTATTCGCACCTATCACCTGCGGCGAGCATTATCTTTGACCATTCTTGGCCTCGGGGTCCTCATCCTGCTGCTGGCAGTAATAGTAAGTAACGCGCTGCTCGCTTCATACTAGGCATATATGACTGATATAGAGATTCCCTACAAAGAACAGCGCGGCCGCCGTTACCGTTTCTTTGAGATCATGCCTGGGGTGCTGAGCTGGAGTATGCTTCTTATACCCGTTGTTCTGGCATTCTTAAATGTGACCCTCGCGGCTTTGTTCGTGCTTATTTATCTGCTGGTTAATTTTTCCCGTGCTATCGGTGTCGCTATTCGCTCGGTGCACGGATTTAGTGTGCTGCACCAACATCAACGTCTCGACTGGCGTCAGCTCGATGCTGACCTCCAGGCGGGGGCGGTACTACATCCAGGTACAAATGTACCCAAATGGCATGTTAGCAATCTAAAGCGTCTTAAAGAGCAGCCTATGAAGGTCGCCCCCGACGACGTCATCCACGCTATTATTATTGCCACTTACAATGAAAGTCGTGAAGTACTCGAACCGACGATCAAATCGGTGCTTGCTTCAGACTACGATATGAAAAAAGTAATCCTGATATTGGCCTACGAAGAGCGGGGCGGCGAGCGTGTCGAAACACAGTCTAAAGAGCTCATCAAGGAATATAAGAAAGAGTTCTTTCATGCAATGGCAGTGCGGCACCCTCATGATATTCCCCGTGAGATTGTAGGTAAGGGCGGCAATGTTACCTATGCTGGTCGTAAACTGCAAGAATGGCTGGAGCAGAAGCAGGTAGATCCATTGCGCGTCGTTGTTACGACTTTGGATTCCGATAATCGTCCACACAAGAAGTATCTGGCGGCTTTAACATATGTCTACTCGTCATGCCCAGATCCTGTGCGTTCTTCGTTTCAGCCTGTATCCGTCTACAACAATAATATCTGGGATGCGCCAGCGCCTATGCGTGTGCTTGCTACCGGTAATTCTATTAATCACATTGTGCAGTCGTTGCGTCCGCATGCTTTGCGTAACTTTTCGTCACACGCCCAGGGTATGGCTTCGCTCATAGAGACTGACTTCTGGAGCACTCGTACTATCGTTGAGGATGGGCACCAGTACTGGCGTGCATACTTCCGTTTTGACGGTAATTACCAAGTTTACCCGTTGCACGTGCCTATCTATCAGGATGCTGTTATGACTGATAGTTATACCAAGACCTTCAAGGCTCAGTTTGTTCAGCTGCGACGTTGGACCTACGGAGCATCAGATATCGCGTATATTATTGACAAAGGCTTCTTCCACAAGAATAAAGTGCCCCGCATGGGCTTATGGGCTCGTGTGCTGCGTACCATAGAGGGGCATGTAACGTGGGCGTCGGGTCCGCTGCTAATCCTGGCTGCAGGTTTCATCCCTGCGCTGTTGCATCCACAGAGTTTGGCAGCAAATGAGCTGCCACTTATCGTGAGCCGCATCCAGACCGTAGCGTTGTTCGTAGGTGTCCCTGTCATTCTGTTTATATGTTTCAAGACACTACCGCCGAAGCCAGCAAGGTATAAGCGTCACCGTACGTTGTTCATGATTCTGCAGTGGGCGTATCTACCACTCACTACCATTATCTATAACTCATTTGCAGCGTACTATTCACAGACACGCCTCATGTTCGGCAAATACATGGACAAGTTCGACGTTACCGAAAAAGCCGTAGTGAACGAACGCGGCGAAAAGAACAGCTAGTCCTGGTGCAATTACTGTCGGTGGTAAGCCGTATAATAAGTGGCTGCCGCTGCATCAAATAGTTCAAGCGTGCTCTGAGTTGCTGCAATAATTGCTTCACGGGTGATGGCCGGCGCTAAGGGCCTTGTAAAGATTTTACCCATGATAGTCTGCGTAAGTGCTGCTGCATCTGCAAGCGCCGTAGGCCGGTGCTTGCAGCTTTCATAAATACTTATAAACAACATGTCACGTGAGAACGGCCTAAGATCGGTCGCAGCGTATTGTACGACTATGCTTGCTTCGAGCGCTACAGTCTCATAGGTGGTTACAAGGCTGCCACAGTGCACACATCTGCGCCGCCGCCATACCTCATTCTGCCGCTTATGGAGTCGAGAGTTTGTTACCTGTGTGGAGCTGCCGCAATATATACATACCATGTCAACATATTGTCATTACGCTAATGATTTGTCTAGTGGATAACTTATATTTATGTCGGGGATAACTATAAAATTAAAGCCCCACCTCTGTTGAGATGGGGCTTATGTAACTGATTCTACTTGGTAGGCCCAATTACCCGTGATCTTCGAATTCTATTGGGTTGTGAAGAGAATGATAACTCTTCATAGAACAGCTTGAAATCATCAAGCGTGCTTGTTTTTCTGGTACTCACCAAAGTCCCTTGATTAACCCATCTATGATAGCATGTACCTCTGTTAAGGTCAATAAGCAGCGGGCTGACGGTATCTGTCTCATGTGCATACGGCAGTTGTAAAAGTACGTCGTATAGGCTATAGTAATGAGCATTCTAACCGTGGGGGCTCTTAGCTCAGTTGGCTAGAGCGCTTCCTTGACGTGGAAGAGGTCAGAGGTTCGAGTCCTCTAGGGCCCACCAAAGAAAATACCCTTAGCTGTAATGGCTAAGGGTATTTTCATACAGTGATAAACGTCTATATCTTATATGGTATATATAAGAATTAACTCTATAGATGGCCGATGGGGAATTGCATCATATATGACATATCATATAATGCTAGCCTAATAGTATTATCCCCACGTACCATTACAAAAATAACAACGGAATAATGCTAGCCTAATGGTACTACTATTGCTATAGTAGTTAGTGGAGATGAAGTTTTGCGATGTGTTATAATACTATCGAGTCAAATGACTTGATATATGTAAACATCGAGCCGCGATGCAGCCTCACCAACTGCGGAGCTCCGCCGGCAGCCAGAATGTGCGTTAACATGCTGGAACAAGTGCTTTCCCAAAACAGGAAAGAAGTCCGGTGGAACCACCCATATTTTGCGACATAGCATTTGGGTCCGAGACGTGCTAGATAGATTGAATACCATGCGAGAGTATTTAACCTAAATGGCACGTCTTTTTAGTTAATTAAAGGAGTTTTACCTTATGGCAGACAACCAACAACAGATTGATCTTCACCCAATGCGCCACAGCATGGCCCACATTATGGCTACTGCCATCACACGCCTCTGGCCAGAAGTAAGACTTGGGGTAGGGCCAGTTGTAGATAACGGCTTTTATTATGATGTCGATATCAAGGGCGGTCAGCTGTCAGATGCTGATTTTGAGAAGATAGAGGCCGAAATGCGCAAAGTCATTGCAGATAACCAGGAGTTCGTGCGCTTTACCAAGCCAATTGATGAAGCAATCATTTGGGCACAGCAAGCCGGCCAGCCATATAAAGAAGAATTGTTAAATGATCTTAAGCGTGCGGGTACTACGAGCGCCAAAGATTTGGATGTAGCTGAGCTTGGCCTAGCGGCCGGTGACGATGCACAGGTTGACGAGGTATCATTTTACCAAAACGGCGACTTCACTGATTTATGCCGAGGGCCACATGTTGCTGCTACCGGTAATGTAGGTGCATTCAAATTAATGCGAGTCTCTGGTGTTTACTGGCGTGGCAAAGAGGACAACCCTCAGATGCAGCGTATTTATGGTGCCGCGTTTGCTACTGAAAAAGAATTACGTCAGTACTTAAATATGCTCGAAGAGGCAAAGAAGCGTGACCACCGCAAGCTTGGTCAAGAACTTGACCTTTTCGTGTTTTCACCATTAGTTGGGCCGGGGCTTCCGCTGTGGACTCCTCGCGGTACTACTTTGCGAAAGGAACTCGACCGGTTTGTGCAAGAATTGCGCGACGAGGCCGGCTTCCAGGAAGTTACAATCCCGCATATTACAAAAAAAGACTTGTACGAAAAAAGTGGCCACTGGGCTAAATTCAAAGATGAGCTATTCAAGATTACTACTCGTGAAGGTCATGAGTATGCAATGAAACCAATGAACTGCCCACACCATACTCAAATATATGATAGTAGGCCGCGCAGTTATCGCGAGTTACCAATTCGTTATCGTGACACAACCATGGTTTATCGCGATGAGCAAAGCGGTGAACTTGGCGGTTTAAGTCGTGTGTTGTGCATTACTCAAGATGACGCACATGTTTTTTGCCGCTTATCTCAAGCAAAAAGTGAGGCACTTCGCCTATGGGACATTATTGAGCGGTTTTACTCAGCGGTGGGCATTCCACTTAAATTGCGATTGAGTCTCCACGACCCCTCTAACCAATCGGCATATATTGGTACCGAAGAAAAGTGGGAAGAGGTTGAAAATGCATTGCGGGCAATTGCAAAGGAGCGCGTGGGTGATGACTTCATTGAGGCTGTTGGTGATGCTGCCTTTTATGGCCCCAAGTTAGACTTTCTTGGCCGTGACGCTCTTGGCCGTGAGCATCAAGTTGCTACGGTTCAAATTGACTTCGGGCAACCGGAGGGTTTTGACCTGACCTGTACAAATGAGGAGGGTGCAGATGAGCGAATTGTAATGGTTCATTGTGCAGTTATGGGATCTTTAGAGCGGTTCTTATCGGTCTATATTGAACATTCGGCAGGTAAGTTTCCTGTATGGCTTGCCCCAGAGCAGGTAAGAGTCATTACAGTAAACCAAGAGGAAAATACAACGTTATTTGCTGACGACCTCTATAAAAAAGCTCGCTTACTAGGGCTAAGGATCGTCGTTGATAACGATAATGAGTCAGTCGGCAAAAAAATACGCAATGCCGAACTTATGAAGGTCCCATACACATTGGTTATAGGTCAAAAGGAAATCGAAAGCGGTGAAGTAACGCCTCGCATTCGCAAGGATATGGAAGTAAGTGCGGAACAGCAAAGCTATACGATTGAGGAGTTCCTCAAGACTGTTGCGAACGAAGCCAAATCCCGCGTGAGTAGGACATCACTCTAGGTATCCTATGGCACGAGTAGATGCTGAGTTTGCTGAGCGCGTATATCAGCTCGTAGCAAAGATTCCACAGGGTAAAGTTATGACCTACGGCCAAGTAGCGGCATATTGTGGCGCGGCCTGGGCGGCATGGGAAGTGGGGCAGATTGCACATTCAGGACCTGCAGGCTTACCTTGGCAACGTGTCGTTAACAAACAGGGTGGGCTTGCGGCGGGATGGCCCGGCGGTGGACGCGAGGCTCATGCTGCTCGTTTGCGCGCAGATGGCATAGATGTAAGTGATGAGTATACGGTGGATGTAGCGAGGCTTATATGGCACCCCGACCAGATCAAACTCCTGTAATAGCTATTGTTGGCGAGACTGCTTCAGGTAAGACCGCACTTGCATTGCACCTTGCCCGGGAGTTTCCGGGCGAGATTATTGCTGCTGACTCAAGGACAGTGTACAAGGATATGAATATCGGGACCGCCAAGCCAAGCCCCGCCGAGCAGGCTGCCATCCCGCATTATGGCCTTGATGTTGTGAGTCCAAACGAGCAATTTTCTGCAGCTGACTTTAAGAGATTAGCTACTGACGCAATCAATCAGATAGGGGAGCGCCATAAAATTGCCTATATAGTGGGAGGAACGGGACTTTATATTGATAGCCTGCTATACAACTTCCAGTTTCGTAAAAAGGGAGCGCCAGCATTGCGGGCATATCTTGAATCACTCGATGTGTGGCAGCTCCAGCAGCTCCTGCACAAAGACAATATCCCACTGCCGCAGAATGCCCTCAATCCCCGTCATCTTATTCGTGCTATCGAGACAAAAGGTGAGCCTGCGACCAGGAGCGCTCTACGACCCAACACCTTAATCATTGGCGTAAACATTGAGCGCGACGTGCTGCGTAAGAAGCTTGTTGCTAGGGTTGAGCAAATGGTCAAGCAGGGCTTCATTGATGAAGTGAAAGCCTTGGCTCAACAGTACGGGTGGGAGGCTCCTGCATTACAAGCTCCTGGCTATAGGGCATTCAAAAATTATATTGAAGGTGGTGGCACGCTCGAGGATGCTATGGCTCAATTTGTTCAAAATGATAGCAATTTAGCCAAACGTCAAAGAACGTGGTTCAAACGGAACAAAGATATTAATTGGATCAGTAATACGGAAGAAGCTGTTGATTTAGTTACAACTTTCTTGAACAAATGATATGTAGTAGTCACCAGAAGTTTGCTACAATACAAGCATGATTGAGCAATTGTTCGGATCGAAAACGAGGGTTAAACTGCTGCAGTTATTTTATAGCAACCCCAACAGGTCATTTTACGTACGTGAGATTACGCGTAAAATTGACGAACAAATCAACTCCGTCCGACGTGAGCTAGCAAACCTTCTTAATACGGGTATCATTGTTTCTGACAATACGAACAACCGTTTGTATTATGAGGTAAACCAGACCTATGAGTATTACGAGCCGCTCTTGGCTATTTTTGGTAAGCCAACCACAGGCCCGGCCATCAAGACCCGGAAAACCAGCGCATCCACAGCTAATCCTGAGCATGATAAATTCAAAGCACTCGGCAACCTAGAGGTTGTCCTGTACACGGGGCAGTTCACACGTGATGAATCAAGTGGTATTGATATGCTGATCGTGGGCGACGTGAATCAAAATGCTCTTCAAAAATTTGTCAGTGAACTCGAGGCGCAAGAGAACAAAGATTTGCGCTATACAGTAATGTCGGTAACTGAATTCGCTTACAGGCGACAAATTAATGATCGATTCATTACTACGGTACTTGATTCTAAGAAACAAGTATTGATAGATAAGAATGGTATTCTGTAGCTAACTGTTTTGTTTTAAGGAGGAATGATGGATTTACAATTTTACGGCGCTAACTGTTTTACGGTAGCTACCAAACACGCACGCGTACTTATAGATGACAATCTGGCGGATCTTGGCAAGAAGGGCATCGCCAAGCAAGGTGATATCGCCCTGTTTACTGGCGCCCATGGCATACCCGGGCAGCAGGCAAAGATTATTATCGATCAACCAGGTGAGTATGAAGTGTCCGGTATTTCCATTTACGGTATCGCTGCACGCGCCCACATGGACGAAGATAAACAGCGTAATGCAACAATATATAAGATCATGACTGACGATATACGCCTGCTTGTCGTAGGGCATATCTATCCCGAGCTGAGTGATGCTCAATTGGAGGCAATTGGCATGGTTGATGTTATGTTCGTACCCGTCGGGGGTAATGGATACACACTAGATGCCATCGGTGCGTTAAAGCTTATTAAGAAGATAGAGCCTAAGCTGGTAATACCGACTCATTACGATAGCAGTGACATGCAATTCCCTGTGCCACAGCAAACGCTTCAGCAGGCCTTAACCGCCTTGACTATGGAGCCTAAGGAGACGGTAACTAAACTTAAGGTTAAATCTGGTGAGCTGGGCGATACAACCCAGCTTATCGTGCTCGAGCAGTCCTAGAACCTGCGCTTCTGAATTAAAAAACACCTCTCATTTGAGAGGTGTTTTTTAAGTTTGGTAACTTAGTTTGCTGCTGGTGTCAGCAGGCCTTTCTTCTTAAGCGTACGGATAGCCTGTGTGCTGATCTTTAGCTTAACCTTCTTGCCGTCGACAATAACAGTCTTCTTCTGAAGGTTTGGTTCCCATACTTTCTTGGTGTGGCGTTGCGAGAAGCTGACGTTGTTGCCAAACTGCTTGCCCTTGCCGGTAATTTCACACTTACGCATATAAAATCCTTCTATTCAGTAGTATATTTTATCTGTTTTCTCTCTATAAGTCAATCAATCACTGCTATACTAGACAGTATGTTTACAGGCTATTCTCCCAGTGATATTGTCATCGTTGTTCTCTCGCTATTATTTTCCGTAGGTGTGCACGAGGCCGTACATGCCTACGTTGCACATAGTCTGGGCGACGATACTGCCGCACAGGAGGGGAGGCTGACGCTTAATCCTTTAAAGCATATCGACCTCTATATGACTGTGTTGCTGCCTGCTGTTCTTATTCTGTTTCATCTTCCGCCAATTTTTGTAGCAAAACCAGTGCCTTTTGATCCATTACGTGTACGATTCGGTGAGTATGGTGCTGCTCTTGTGGCTCTAGGTGGTCCATTCTCTAACCTTGCCCTAGCTGCAGTTGCTGCATTTCTCATTAACTTTGGCGTTATACCCGAAGCTGCGCAACACGCTGCAGTTATCTTCATACAGCTCAACATAAGCCTATTCGTTTTCAACATGTTGCCTATTCCGCCCTTGGATGGCTCACGCCTCTTGTACGCTTTTGCCCCAGAGCCTATACAGAAAATAATGTATCAAATTGAATCAATGGGACTACTGCTCGTGGTCTTTATTATCCTCGTACTTTCGCAATTTATTGGCCCTGTACTGAGCTCTATAGGGCAAACCATATTCAATTTTCTTCTCTAACAGAGTAGGGTATACTAGTATTTGACTGGGTAGGTCAAGCAATTGATTATCTGAATACTAATTGCATGGGGTACTCAATATTTCTAGCGACCGTGGTTGCTAGGTGCGGGTACCCACCTGGTTTTGATCAGGTTAATCATTAGTGGCCGCCCAGTCACTCCGGGGTGTAGCGCAGTTGGTAGCGCGTACGGCTGGGGGCCGTGAGGTCGCAGGTTCAAGTCCTGTCACCCCGACCAAATAAAAAAGTCGTCAGTAAGACGACTTTTTTATTTGGATTTACCGATAATTGACAATTTATAGTTCATCCTCTGTTGTCTTATACGCATCAAAATATTTTCATATGAGTTAGCCGATGCCCTTGTTCTACTATCTGCATATGCGCATCATACTTTAACAAAGTAGATTTACTCAAGGTGTTACGAACCATAAAAAGGATGTGAGAACACTGACATGTTGTGTATTTATCAATGAATATATCTTTCTTCATAGTTTAACAGGGGTGATATAGCTTGGAGTGGTGCAACTAAGAGCACCTAATCGAAGTATAAGTGGGATACATTGAATAAACATTCTACGTACGATCATTGTTAAAATAAACACACGCTAGCAACGGAAAACTATTCTGGTATACTTTATTACAGTAAGTTAAAACACAAAAACAAAATGAAAACGTTGAAACTCGACCATAACCTCGCGCAGCAAGTAGTGCAGGGAACCATGACATCTACGTGGAGAATGTACGATGACAAAAATATATCGGTTAACGACGTTATAGAGGTAATCGATAAGGTTGACCCTAAAAATCCCGATACATGGCTAGTTGTAGCTAATGCAACGGTAGACGAAGTCGTCGAGAAAAGACTAAGTGATGTAAAAATTAATGATAATAAAGGGCACAGAGAATATGAATCACAAGAACAAATGTTGCAGGAATTTCAACGTTATTATGGACCACAAGTTGACCTTAATACGCCTATCAAGCTCATCAGCTTTACCTTAACTAACGTAAAAGTGAGTGGCATTGCACGGCCACAAACTTTAGCTGAAGCTAAGCTATATGCCGATGGCGGATCGCGAGGTAACCCTGGGCCCTCTGCCAGTGGGTTCGTGATTCTTGACATGGACGACAACGTTGTCCTAAGGCGGGGTGAATACTTGGGAGTTACAACAAATAATCAAGCCGAATACCAAGCCCTTAGATTAGGGCTGGAGCAAGCAAAAAAAATGGGTATCAGGGAGTTACATGTGTTTATGGATAGTTTACTTGTAGTGAATCAAATGCGTGGTATTTTCAAAGTAAAAAACAGGGATTTGTGGCCAATCCATGATGCTACATCACTCCTCAGTAAAGAATTTAGACGAGTTACCTTTTCACATGTACCAAGAGAACTCAATAAGCTTGCTGATGCGCAAGTCAATGAAGCGCTTGACGCCACTGCCGCTCGGCAGTAAGTATCCTTTGTCATAAGTGGTATAATAGTTCTTGTGCCAGGTTATCGGCTGATCGCTTGGGCGTCTTTTGGTCAAGCAAACAGGTAAGTACAAACTACTATTGTTTATCAAAAGATGCCCAAGAGGAAAGTCCGGGCAGCGTAGGGAAAGGCAGTTGCTAACAGCAACCGGGGGCAACCCTAGGGAAAGTGCCACAGAAACAAAACCGCCCTAGTTAGTAGCTAGGGTAAGGGTGAAAAGAGCGAGGTAAGAGCTCGCAGTTTGCAATGGCGACATTGCAAAGCGGTAAACCCTGTCTGCTGCAAGGAGGTGTGCCCACTCGGATGATTTGATCCGTGGTTTCCCGCTAGAGCACACCACAACTAATCCGCTCGATCTTGCTGGCAACGGCGAGACTAGATAGATGATCAGTTAAAACAGAACCCGGCTTACGGATTTTCTGGCACAAGAATTATATAAAAAACCACTCCTTGTAGGGAGTGGTTTTTTAATGGAGCAGTCGCAGTAAAGGAGATTACTTCTTTGATGCTGTAACAACAGCTTCGAAAGCCTTAGGCTCATTTACAGCGAGCTCGCTAAGAATCTTGCGATCGATAGTAATGTTTGCTGCTTTTAGGGCTGCAATCAATTTGCTGTAAGTTGTACCCTGTAGGCGGGCAGCTGCATTTATGCGCGCATTCCATAATTCGCGGAATGTACGCTTGCGGTTCTTGCGGTCGCGGGTAGCGAACTGCAGGGCCTTAGTAATGGCCTGCTTGCCACGCTTAATGCTTGACCGGTTGGACTTTGTCATGCCCTTTGTGGCGTGACGAATCTTCATGTGCTTTTGGTGGCTAGCGACACCTCGTTTAACACGCATGGTTAAGCTCCTACCTTCAACTTAATATTTTTACTGATAGCACCGGTAAGGGTCTGAAGACCTGCAAGCTTGCGCTTGCGTGCGCCACTCTTTTTTTGCAAAAAGTGACTGCGGTGTGAGTGGCTGATGCGAACTTTACCGTTCTTGGTAATACGAACACGATCCTTAGTGCCACTATGCGTTTTTAGCTTTGGCATGACTGCTCCTTATGACAAAATTAAGCTGTTTTCCGGCAAATTGTGGTGTCTGATCAACAACAATTGCATCACCGAAATCGTTAATTACTTTATCTGCAAGTTTGAAACCTATATCCTTGTGAGCTAATTCTCGCCCTCGGTAGAAGATAGTGATCTTGACCTTGTGTCCAGCTTCTAGGAAGTCAGTAACTTTCTTCAGCTTTACGCCCAGGTCGTGTTCGCTTATCTTCAAACCAAAACGCATTTGCTTAACTTCGAATGCCTTAGCAGTGCGCTTGTTCTTTTGCAGCTGCTTCGTGCGCTGATAGTTATATTTTCCCCAGTCTACAACTTTTGCGACTGGTGGATTTGCGTCAGGTGAGATCTCTACAAGGTCTAGCCCCTGATCCTCTGCAATCTTCAAGGCCTCAGAGCGAGATAAAATACCAAGTTGTTTGCCATCTTGGTCAATAACACGCAGTTGAGATGCCCGAATGTCCTGATTCAGGCGGGTAAACTTGCTGATAATGTCTCCTTTATATTGTTAGTGGTCATATTGTAACAGATGATTCAACAGGGGTCAAGAAAGGCAATATTAGTGCTCAAATGTGCGCATCCCGCGGTACTGAATTGCCTCACTGATATGAGTTTCGCTTATCGGGACACTATTGTCTAGGTCGGCGATAGTCCGTGCAAGGCGAACAACGCGCATATAACCCCGTGCAGATACTCGCAGCCGCTCTGCAGCCGCATTTAGCAGGGCAGTTGCTCCAGGGCTGAGTTGTGCATAAATACGTAATTCCTGATTTGTGAGATCTGCATTTAGCTTCTGCTCCTTTAGCCGATTGAACTGTATGTCTCGCGCTGCAATTATTTGCTTCTGTGTGGGGTTGTCACTGCTAGTGGGGCGTTCACTTAGTAGGTGAGTGGTATCGACGCTCTCAACATCTACCTGAAGATCAATGCGGTCAAGTATAGGGCCGGATACTTTACGCTGATAGCGGATGACTTCAGACATGGAGCACTGACATTCCTGCTCGCTCGCATAATACCCACAGGGGCAGGGGTTTGCTGTGGCTATAAGCGTAAAGTTGGCCGGGTATCTAACGCTTTGCTTAATTCTAGATATCGTCACATATTTATCTTCAAGAGGTTGCCGCAGCGCCTCAAGGGTGGTCCTACTAAACTCAGGTATCTCATCCAGGAGGAGTACGCCACGATGGCTGAGCGTTATTTCTCCCGGGCGGGTATCGGCACCTCCTCCAATGACAGCTACATGGCTTGAGGTATGGTGTGGTGCTCTAAACGGTCGTGAGGTTACTAGCTCGTCATATCTGCTATTTGCAAGGCTATGGAGATGAGTGACTTCCAGT